>JBKOZG010000282.1:0-4558 GCA_046725775.1 Actinomycetota bacterium
ACCTGTGCCGGCGGTGGGAACGGTTCGGTGAGGTCACCCAGGCGTTCGGCGTTCAGGTCATTGAGGTGGGCGGTGAGCCGCTCCGCCAGCCGGCGTGAGTTGGCGAAGACGATGCTCGAGCGATGCTCGCTGATCAGATCAAGAATCCGGTTCTCGACATGGGGCCAGATCGAGGGAGGTCTCGGCGGGGCATGCTCATCATCCAAGCTTGGCGGCGCGGGGGTCGGTGTCGCCGCAGTTGCACCGAGATCGCTCATGTCCTCCACCGGCACGACGATCGACAGAGCCCACGACTTCTCCGCCGCGGGTGCCACTACCCGTACCGGAAGTGGCCCACCGAGGAACGCGGCGACGCGCTCCGGTGGTCGTACCGTCGCCGAGAGGCCGATCCGCTGCAAAGGATGCGGTGAGGAAGGCGACGCTCCATCAGGCTGGGTCAGTGCTTCCAGTCGCTCAAGTGAGACCTCAAGGTGGGCTCCGCGCTTGGTTCCGGCCAGGGCATGCACCTCGTCGACAATGACTGTCCGGACTGAGCGTAGGAGGTCTCGCGCCGCGGAGGTCAGCATCAAGAACAGCGACTCCGGCGTGGTGATCAAGATGTCCGGGGGCCGTGTGATGAGCGTACGTCGGTCGGCTGCCGTTGTGTCGCCGGATCGCACCCCGACGGTCACGCTCGGGGGCACTTGTTCCAGCCGCAACGCTGTCTGGGTGATGCCAGCCAGTGGTGCTCGTAGGTTTCGTTCGACATCGACCGCCAGCGCCTTCAGCGGGGAGATGTAGAGAACGCGGCATCGCTGTTTGGTGTCGGGCCGCGGCGATCGGGTCAGATCGTCGAGGGCCCAAAGAAAGGCAGCCAGGGTCTTGCCAGAGCCAGTCGGTGCAATGACCAGCGCGTTTTCGCCAGCCGAAATGGCCTGCCATGCCCCAACCTGTGCAGCCGTCGGACGCGCAAAGACCTCCCGGAACCAGGTGGCGGTCGCGGGGGAGAAGACCTCCAATGGATCGGCTGGCACGTTGTCTATCTTGCTCTCTAGGACTGACACCCTCACTCGCCAGGCGTACGCCTTCCATCACATCCATGAAGACGGGCGGGTGTGCCGGGTGTGGGGTGTGCGTTGTCATCCAGCCGTGAGACGCGCCGGTGAGCCGGGTGTGGCCGGATCGCGGCAGCAGGTATGTACAGGCACAATGGCGGCTGTGAAGGAAACCGAGCTATGGCAGCGCCTGCAGCTCCACCTCGGTGCGGGGTACTTCCGCGTGTGGGCCTCGGAGTACAGCCTCGCGGCGTTAGGCCAGCGCACTGTCGTTGAAGCCCTCGCCGATGGTGTGCCGTGCAAGATCATCTGGCGCGCAGTGTGGGCCGCCCTCGAACTGCCGGCGCGAGAGCGCTAGTGCGGTCGCACCGACTGAGTGCTGCATATGCGTTCCCGACGCTGGCGTGTCGAATGCAGTTCGAACAAACGTTCGGTAGGTTATCCACCAGGGGTCAAGATTGGTTATCCACAGAATCCCGTGTGACCGAACGATTGTCAGTGTCCGTCCTTAGGGTCACAGCGCAAGACTTTCAAACACAACAGGCAGCGCCGGAGGCAGTGCCCGATCTGGGGCACGAAATGCCCGACGGACGAGGGAAGGATCACGATGGCCACGGATGACCGCGAGAAAGCGCTGGAGACAGCACTCGCGCAGATCGACAAGCAATACGGCAAGGGATCGGTGATGCGCCTGGGTGAGGAGGTCCGGGCGCCAATCGAGGTCATTCCGACCGGCTCCATCGCCCTCGATGTGGCTCTCGGTATCGGCGGCTTACCGCGCGGCAGGGTCGTGGAGATCTACGGCCCCGAGTCAAGCGGCAAGACCACCGTGGCCTTGCATGCGATCGCGAACGCTCAAGCTGAAGGTGGGATCTGCGCATTCATCGATGCAGAGCATGCGCTGGATCCCGAGTACGCAAGCCGTCTCGGCGTCGACACCGACTCGCTTTTGGTCAGCCAACCCGATAACGGCGAGCAGGCCCTGGAGATCGCCGACATGCTGATCCGTTCCGGCGCACTGGCGCTCATTGTGATCGACTCGGTAGCCGCACTGACACCACGGGCCGAGATCGAGGGGGAGATGGGCGACAACCATGTCGGTCTTCAGGCACGACTGATGAGCCAGGCCCTACGCAAAATGACCAGTGCATTGAGCGGTGCTGGCACGACAGCGATCTTCATCAACCAGCTTCGGGAGAAGATCGGAGTGATGTTCGGATCGCCCGAGACCACGACGGGCGGTCGCGCACTCAAGTTCTACTCATCAGTGCGACTAGACGTGCGTCGTATCGAGACACTCAAAGACGGGCAAGAAATGGTTGGCAATCGGACTCGGGTGAAGGTCGTCAAAAACAAAGTGGCGCCGCCATTCAAGCAAGCCGAGTTCGATATTCTCTATGGACGGGGAATCAGTCGCGAAGGCAGCCTAATTGATTTGGGTGTGGATACCGGAATCATTCGCAAGGCTGGGGCTTGGTTTACCTATGACGCCGATCAATTGGGTCAGGGACGCGAGAACGCTCGTAGTTACTTGCGCAACAATCCCGATCTGGCCGACGAGTTGGAGAAGAAGATCAAGGAGCGGATGGGCATCGGTCCCAAGATCAATCTGCCGGCTGGCATCGATCCGGTCACTGGCGAAGTGGAGTTCTAGCCTGTGCAGATCAACCACAGGCAGCCCCCTGAGGACGGGGGCGAAGTTGACCACGACAGCAGGACTGGTGGTCGAGCGCTAGCGGAGGCACGTGAGTGGTTGCAACGGCACGGCGTCGACGCGTCGGATGGGGTAACTGATCAACCCGTTCGTCGATCGTCAGAGCGTCCTGCTAACGGCACTCATGGGCTGTCGTCATCGAGACATCCACCGGAGCCATCCCAACCATCTGACGATGGTGACGCCAACGTCGAGTCGGTGGCACGTACGATCGCTCTGCGCAAGTTGACTTCCAGAGCCCACACTCGACAAGAGCTCGACCGAGCACTGCAGACCAAGAACGTGCCGCAAGGTGTCATCGATGCAGTGCTCGATAGACTCCAAGGAGTCGGACTGGTGGACGACGCCTCCTTTGCAGAGGGCTGGGTCAGCTCACGCCAACAGCGCCGCCATTTGTCTCGCCGCCTACTTAGGCGGGAGCTGCAGGCGAAGGGAGTCGACCACAGCCACATCGACAGGGCGCTCGACCGTGTCGATCGCGATGCGGAACTCAGCTCTGCACGTGCCCTGGTCGAGCGCAAGCAGGCGGCGATGAACGGACTATCGCCCGACGTGCAGTATCGGCGGCTGGCCGGAATGCTGAGCCGGCGAGGATTCGACACCGCCATCACGACCCAGGTGTTAACAGACGTGCTAGGTGAGTGAACCGCCAACCGCCAGTCGCGTGGATTGTGAGCAGTCAGCCTGGGTCACATTTGTGCTTGACCGAGGCCAGGGCCGGACATACCCTGCAGTCACGAGGTATCTGCCAACGCTGAACGATATGACGAAAGCCCGGACGAAACGGCGTTTCGGATGTAGCAACCAATGACGGTTAGTTTCTTCTAATTGAGAGGATTTAATGAGGAACCCGACGTTCACTCACTGAACGTCCACTGATTTTACACATTCGCGTTGCGGATCCTCTTGAGGTACACGTGCAAACGTGTGGACAGGAGCGCAACGGTGACCGGGGTCTTTCAAGCACTTGTAGTTGTCGGCCTTTTCTTACTTACCGCCGTGGTCGCCGTGGCTACCTTGGTCATGGTTCGACGCGGACGCAATGACGAGACGGGTCAGCAACCTAGGGCCGCTCATTCGACGGCTTTGGCCTTGCCGGCTAGCTCTGGGTCAGAACGCGAGTCTCGTGCCTCGATGGGCCGCCCCGATTCGGGGTCAGGCGACGAGGAAAGCTCGGACGCGGCGCTTGACGACTTGCGTGCGAAAGCGAAGACATTGCTCGCCGCAGCTCAGAGTGCCCGGGCCGAAGCTGAGGAAGAATCTCGCGCTCGGCGGACCGAGCTTCGGGAGCTGCGCGCCGACCTGGAGCGTCGCGAGCAGCGCCTGTCGGATCGGGAGGAGCGTCTTGACAGCGACGTACGTGGGCTGGAGGACAAGACCCGTCAGCTTGAGGAGGTCAATAACGAGCTCAAGAGTCGGCGCCAGATGCTCGCAGATCTCGAGACGCAGCAGCAGCTCACCCTGGAGCGGATAGCGGGCATGACTGCTGAGCAGGCCAAGTCGGAGCTCGTTGCCGCAGTCACGCACGATGCGAAGCGGCAGGCGGTTCTTCTCGCTCGCGACATCGAACGGCAAGCGACCAGGGAAGCAGACGCGAGGGCGCAAACGATCGTCGTGGGAGCCATCCAACGCCTTGCGTCCGAACTGACCTCAGAGTCTGTGGTTTCGGCAGTTCACCTTCCCGGGGACGACATGAAGGGTCGAATTATCGGTCGAGAAGGCCGCAACATTCGGGCCTTTGAGCAAGTGACCGGAGTGAACGTGATGATCGACGACACCCCGGAGGCGGTCTTGCTGTCGTGCTTTGACC
>JBKOZG010000415.1:0-16156 GCA_046725775.1 Actinomycetota bacterium
TCGCACGGTTACGCGGCGTCCGCATCGGTCACGATCCCGCCGCTCGGTGCGGTCTGGCTGCGGCTTGAGGCCGAACTGGATGAGGAGCAGGCGATCGAGCCGGAGAGGGCAACCCGCGCAGTCCGCGCGGCCGCCAAAGGGGCGTCGCCGCGCGCAACAACCGGCGACCAGGCGTTGACGGCGCCGCCGGGGCCTCGGCGCGCCAGACCTGCAGAAACGGGCTCAATGAAGACGACCTCACCCGAGCCTTCGGCAAGTCTCGAATCGCCTGAATCGCCGAGCAGCCCGGACTCCCCCGAGTCGCCGAGCAGCCCGGACTCCCCCGAGTCGCCGAGCAGCCCGCACTCGCCAGCATCGCCCGCGACTCCGACACCACCTCCCGAGCAACCAGGGGCTGAGAAACCTCCAGAGTGACCGACGTCGAGATCTCAGTCAGCGTCTTCGACAGTGGCATCGCGACCTTCAGCTGGCAGGGAGCGGTAGGCCCAGACTCCCTGATGCGTGCCATTGGCACTGCAGCCGAGGATGCGCTGCAGAACCGCGGCTTGCGCCGACTGGAGATCTCGGTGCCGGCTGAAGATCTGGCTGCTCGGCGGGCGGTACTGCGCGCAGGCTTCCGGTTGGAAGGCGTACGCCGTGAGGGATTAGAGCTTCCGGACGGCTCGTACGCCGATGTCTGCCAGTTCTCAAGACTCGCGTCAGACCAGGTGTCCGGAAGCGAGGGTTTCTCAGGCGTGATGAATTCAGCGTTGCCGAAGAAGCGGCTGATCGCCCATGTGCTGATGCGGGACGCTGGCGATCGGGTGCTGCTGTGCGAGACACAGTTCAAGAAAGACTGGGAGCTGCCCGGCGGCATCGTGGAGCCGCTGGAACCACCCCGCCTTGGGGCCGCACGTGAGGTGCGCGAGGAACTCGGCATCGATCTCGAGATTGGCCGGTTGCTGGTGGTCGACTGGATGCCTCCGTACCTCGGCTGGGACGATGCCATCGAGATGATCTTCGATGGGGGCACGGTGAATGAAAATGATCTTGCCTACTGGTCGCTGCAGCCCACCGAGATCAAGGCCGTCGCTTTGTTGGACCTGGCAAGGGCAGCTGAGTTGATCACTCCCCTGGCGTTTCGCCGGCTAAGCCTGGCACTCGGCCTCGGTCCAGATGAGATGGCTTACACCGAGGACGGCCGGACGCCCTGATCCCGTCATGGCCTGTCGACATCGCCGTCAAACCGATCTCTGGTCAGACCTTCCCAAACTCCAGCCGCACGTCCTCCAGAGTGACGATCAGCGCGTCATTTGCACATGCGAGTCCGGCCTCGCCGTTGGGAGCGAGCACGCTGCCGACCTGGTCTATCGGCACCGACTGCTTCGACGATCCCGTGCTGAGCGTCGCCGACCCGGTGCTCTCGCCCACTGTGAAGGTCGCCTTGTTGCCCGCGACATGATGGTCACCGCTGATGGTGCCAGCCACCAGCAGATCGGCAGTCTCGCCCGCCAGCGTCAGCTTGATCGGATCTTTACCCGCGCCGCGCATCAGGTAGGACCCATTGTCAAAGGTGATTGTGACGTCTCCCCCTTCGCCGGTGCCATAAGTCCCTCTGCCACCGACACCAACGAACCGAATCAGCTCATAACGCCCATCGAGGCAGTTGACGTCCGGTGTAGCCGACGGCGGCGCCGCTGGTGCTGGATCGCTCGTGGTTACTCCCGTCGGTTGCGTGGGCGAGGGCGTGTCGCCGGCAGATGAGCTACTCGAGCAGCCGGCCACCGCCAACATCAGCGCCGCCACGACGAATAGCAACCGCCTCATCCTGATCTCCTAGGTGCCGAAATCAACCGCGCCAGCATATGCGGGTGGATCAGCGGATTTCAGAAGAGCGCGGTCATCAAGTCCCGGCGCGCCTTCAGGACCCGCTCATCGGCGTTGCCAAGCGTCTCGAACAGCTCCAGCAGGCGTACCCGAGCCTGGTTCCGCTGCTCACCGGACAACCTCTTGATCAGCCCGAGCAACCGCGTGAAGGCAGCCTCTGCCTGGCCAGTGATCATCTCAATGTCGGCGGCTGCCAGTTGGCTGTCCATGTCGTCTGAGCCATCGGCGGCAGCGAGGGTGGACTTCGGATCAAGCAGAGCTGCGCGAGCGAACAGCCCCGCCTGTGCCTTGCCGGCTTGGGCCTCGGCGTCGTTCGGGTTGGCCGCGAGCAGCTTGTCGAACTCATCGCGTGCCGCAGCGAAGTCACCGCGCTGCATCGCCGCATCAGCTGCTGCAAACCTGGGATCCGCCTCAGGCTCTGGCTCGGCTGTTGCTGGCGCCTCGGTACCCACCGCCTCAGCGCGTCCGACCATCCCATTCGCAACTGCTGCCTTGAGCAGTTGATCAATCGTCGCCTGCACCTGATCCTTGGGCAGCACTCCCTGGAAAAGCGGAGCCAGCTGTCCGTTGATCAATGCGATGACCGTAGGCACGGCCTGCAGCCCAAGCGCCTGAACAATCCCAGGTGCCGTGTCCACGTTGAGTCGCGCCAGCAGAAACTTGCCATCAGAGGAGTTCGCGATCTCGATCAAGGCGTCGGACAACTCTTGCCCTGTCCCAACGCGCGGCGAGTAAAGCTCGACGACCACAGGGTGTTTGACGGACTTGCGAATGGTCTCCGCTTCGAATGTCTGTTCGGTGACCTCGATGACGTACGACGCGCCAGCAGTTCGCGGCCCAAGTGGTGAGGCGGGAGCCGACTGCTTTGCCTGCTGTGCAAGCTGAGAAAGATCAACGGCGCCAGGACGGTTGAAGCTTGACGAGCTCATGCTGCCCATCCTGGCAGAACCATTGTTTGTCGGAACTGGCGGAACGGGAAAGCGATAGCACCATCTCCTGAAGATCCCTGCGGGAACATTGAACAGTCACAACTGCACGCTTCGCAGTAGTCGCGCCGTAGCTGCGTTTGTCGGCAGAATGTGGCCCATGGCTCATCCTCGCGCCGGCCAGCCGGCTCTCCCAGAAGACCTCATCGACGTCGACGCAGTGATCAGCGCCTACTACGACCTTGTTCCCGATCCGAGCAATCCCGACCAGCAGGTGACGTTCGGGACCTCCGGACATCGAGGGTCGAGTCTCGACAGCGCGTTCAACGATGCGCATATCGCCGCTACGACCCAAGCGATCGTTGAGTACCGGGCATCCGAAGGCATCACGGGCCCGCTCTACATCGGGAAGGACACCCACGCGCTCTCCAAGCCTGCGTGGACGACGGCGATCGAGGTGTTGCTGGCTAACGGAGTCACCGTCTGCGCCGAGGACGACGAGGACTACACGCCAACGCCGGCGATCTCCCGCGCGATCGTCGTGCACAACTCGACAGCGACCGCAAGCAACACCGCCGACGGCATCGTGGTGACTCCGTCGCACAACCCCCCCCGCGATGGCGGCTTCAAGTACAACCCACCACATGGTGGCCCGGCAGACACCGACGCGACGAGCGCTATCGCGGCGCGCGCGAACGCGTTGCTCGCTGATGGCTCGGCAATACGCAGAAGGCAGTACGCCGATGTGGCATCGGAGATCAATCGCTTCGACTACCTCGGGGCCTACTGTGAAGACCTCGTCAACGCATTGAACCTGAAGGCGGTGCGGGACGCCGGGGTACACATCGGCGCTGACCCGATGGGTGGGGCGAGCGTGCAGTACTGGGGCTACATCGCAGAGAACCTTGGCATCGACTTGACAGTGGTCAACCCCAAGGTCGACCCAACCTGGTCATTCATGACCCTCGACACCGACGGCAAGATCAGAATGGACTGCTCCTCCCCCAACGCCATGGCAAGCCTGATCGGCAACAAGGAGGCGTACGACATCGCTACGGGCAACGATGCGGATGCGGACCGGCACGGCATCGTCACTCCAGACGTCGGCCTGATGAACCCGAACGCTTATCTCGCAGTCGCCATCCAGTACCTCTACGCGAACCGCCCCGGCTGGCGAGCGGACGCCGCCATCGGCAAGACGTTGGTCTCCTCATCCATGATCGACAGGGTCGCGGCCAGCCTGGGCCGGACATTGGTCGAGGTGCCGGTTGGGTTCAAGTGGTTCGTGCCGGGTTTGCGTACCGGTGAGATCGGCTTCGGAGGCGAGGAGTCTGCCGGCGCATCCTTCCTCGCACTTGACGGCACCACCTGGACCACCGACAAGGACGGCATCTTGCTCGCTCTGTTGGCCAGCGAGATCAAGGCCGTCACAGGCAAATCTCCCAGCGAGCTCTACGCTGAGCTGACCGCCCGGCATGGTGCGCCGGCGTACGCCCGCATCGATGCGCCCGCCAACCGTGAGCAGAAGGCCAGGCTGGCCAAGCTCGATCCCTCCGCAGTGACCGCCAGCGAGCTGGCGGGAGAACCAATCACCGCGATCTTGACCAGAGCACCCGGCAACGACGCTGCCATCGGCGGACTCAAGGTTGCAACCGAATCGGCCTGGTTCGCCGCCCGGCCCTCGGGCACCGAAGACGTATACAAGATCTACGCCGAGTCGTTCGAAGGACCCGAGCACCTCGCCCAGGTCCAAGAAGCAGCCCGGTCCGTCGTCTCAGCCGCTCTCGGGAGCTAATTCAGGCCTGCTACACGCAGTGAGCGGAAGCGAGCAATCCAACACTGCGCGATGAGCGAACATGCGCTTGGTTCACGAAGAGTGACGACGACGGCGGACTCCTAGCGCGCGACGCGCAAGCAGCAAGAGCCAGAATGGAGGGGTGCACGCCGACGAGCTGGCGGACCTGCTCCGCTGGTGTGCGGCGCTGAGTACCGATCCAGCCGACCTGGCCGGAGTAGTGCTCGACGCCGCGGGCCAGCGCTGGTCGGCGCTGGTCGAATCGCCGGCCGACTTGCGCGAGCTCACCGTGCGGACCTTTTTACAGACCACGCATGCGCCGGTGCTGGCTAGCCGCGAGGATATCGAGCGCATACCCGAAGAGCTCCGTACCGTCCTCACCGCCTACGACCGGCTGCCAAAACTGCAACGCGCAGTGCTGATGCTGAGTTACCTCGACGGGGTCACTAACACCGAGATCGCGGGCATCGTTGACCGGACAGCTGCGCGGGCAGGCCTCGAACTCGATCACGGACTCGCGGCCGTCGGCGGCGGCCCTTACGCGGTGCGTGCCGCGTTAGACATCGCTACCTGGCATTTGCCAGCTCCCGCCGAAGTCAATAGGGCCTTCCAGCGGCACGCTAGGACACGTGCCCGGCGGCGACGCCGAATCGGTATGGCCGGAGTCGCTGTCGGAACCGTCGCGGCGGTGCTGCTATCGATCGGCGCTGTGCATCGGCCCCATATAGAACCGCGACAAGCCGGAGTTTGGGCGTTCTCCCATACAGTTAGACCTCGCCCTGGCTGGTCGGTACGGAGCCGCACAATCGAGCATCAATGGGAGACAACCACTCTGCGCGCCGACCCGCCTGGAAACGGCAGCTGTTCCATCGCCGTTGGGTCCTCGGGCGCCACCTGGGTACGACGGCTGCCCCCGCAGCCGACAAAGGTCCGGGTTGGCACCCGTAGCGCTTTCTACGCCGACCGCGTCTGGCGGAGTGGCGGCGGAGCGATGTTGTGGTGGGAGTACTCCGACGCCGCCTTCGTGATCATCGAATGTGGCAACCTCGCCGCTCCGCGCAAAGTGCTGCCGAAGCTGGCCGGCCGTGTAGTGCTGAGCGGAGAGCCGGTCTTGCTGCCCTACCGCGTGCGATCGGCACCCAGTCGGTATCAAGTCTCGTCGATCACCAAGGGCTTCGTGAGCAACTCCACCGTGGCATACCTGACTCGCAACGACTATCCGGAGGGCTTACTGCAGATCAGCATCCGCTACCCCGCGAGCCTGCCGATGTACGGAGTGAACTATTCGTCCTTGATGCCCCGTTACGCCCTAGGCAAGTACGCCGCCGCCTGCCGGCCCTTCGGCGACAGTCATATCTGCGTACGCGCCGAGCTGCCGATGCGTGATTCTTTCAACATCGCAAAACAGCCCGGGGTGTTGGCGGTCCTTGATCGCATCGCCTCCAACCTCGAGCTTGCCCCAAGCGCTACCGATCTAGAGGTCTGGTTCGACGCCCGGGAAGCCCTGCCGTCCTGAGCCCATTTCTTTGGGGCGTTCGCGCATCGCGCGTGGAGTCCGCCGCCGTCGTCGTCGCTCGCAGAGGAAAAGCGCCTCTACTCCCTTATCCTCCGTGCGGCGGCGCGCCATTTCCGACGCTCACGCCCGAGAAACCTGCTTCAGCGTCGCCGGCCGAAGGCGATCACGGCGACTAGGCCGATTATGAACATGACGCCCAGAACGGTGCCCTCCACGCCATGCCCGGTTGCGATCAGATAGACGCATGCTGCCAGGAACGCAAGAGTGATCACCACGCCGTAGTTGAGACCGAGCGCGTTCAGCCGAACCTCGCGCTGATCGAGCGCGGCGATGCGATCCAGTTCTTTCTCGATTACCGCACGAGTCTCGGCATCAGCCTCGGCGTAAACCTGCAGCGGATCTTGATAACGGTCGTATCGAGAGGGCCGCTCGCTCATTGTTCCTCACTTCGCGGTTGATCGAAGATGTCAACGACCGGTTCGCTGCTTTCCTCTGGCGACTCGGCCGCATTGACCAGGTCGACCATCTGCTGCAACGCCTGGCCCACTCGCTGCGGCGCCGCCGATGGGTCGACCGCGTCTATCCGAGCGATGGCATACTCCAGTCGTCCTCCAACGCTGTAATGGATCCGCTGATATCTGAGCGGCGCATAGAGATAACTAAACCCCTTGAGCAGCGAGCCCGCTGGTGAGCCGGACGGAATCTTGAAGCGCGGCGGCATCCTCAGGCGTCGCGGGTTGGAACCGGGCAAGCGGCGCCGACGGCCAGAGGGAATGATGAAGACCAGCAGCAAAGTGAGGATCACCAGCGCGCTTCCCATTCCAATTAGCAGCCAGGCCCCAGTCCTCACGCGCACCTCCTCTCGCCAACCCTAGCCAGCAGGCAGCAGGCACCCCGCTTAGCAACGCGCAATTCGCGGACAGGTTGGGTTTAGAAGCGCGCTGGCTCTACGTACTCGCCCCACTCAGCACGCAGTGCGTCGCAGATCTCACCGAGCGTCGCATCAGCCCGAGCCGCCGCCAGCATGGGTTCGATCATGTTGCCATCGGTGTGGGCCACCTTGATCATCTCCGATAGCGCGTCGGCAACCGCCGCACTATCCCGTGCAGCCCGCCGAGCACGCAGAGTCTCGCACTGCTGGACTTCGATCTCGTGGCTGACTCGCAGGATCTTCAGCGGCTTAGTCGCCGTGGTGGTGTGCACATTGACACCGACGATCTTCTTATCGCCCTTCTCGAGCTGGGTCTGATAACGAAATGCGGAGTCGGCGATCTGCCCGGTGAACCAGCCCTCCTCAATGCCCAGCAATAGCCCGGAGGTGATCGGACCTATCTCGTGCTGCCGCGTCGAGCCGCCGCCGAGCTCCTCTATGCGGTCGAGGAGGGTCACTACCTCGGCTTCGATCTTGTCGGTCAGCGCCTCGACGTACCAGGAGCCACCGAGCGGGTCGGCGACATTGATCACCCCTGTCTCCTCAGCCAGCACCTGCTGGGTGCGCAGTGCGATCTCTGCAGACTCCTCGGTTGGCAGGGCCAGCGTCTCGTCCATGGCATTTGTGTGTAGCGAATTGGTGCCGCCCAGCACGGCAGCGAGTGCCTCGATTGCAGTTCGGACGACGTTGTTGTACGGCTGCTGTGCGGTCAGCGAGACTCCTGCGGTCTGGGTGTGGAATCGCAGCGACTGCGCCTTGGCGGTCTTCGCGCCGTACCGATCACGCATCCAGCGCGCCCAGATCCGGCGTGCGGCCCGGAATTTCGCAATCTCTTCGAAGAAGTCGATGTGTGCGTCGAAGAAGAAGCTCAGGCCCGGGGCGAAGCGATCGATGTCCAACCCTCGCGAGAGGCCGAGTTCGACGTAACCGAAGCCATCCGCGAGGGTAAAGGCGAGTTCTTGAGCAGCGGTCGAGCCCGCCTCTCGGATGTGATAGCCGGAAACGCTCAGGGGCTTGTATGCCGGGATTTCGCGGCTGCAGTACTCCATCATGTCCCCGATCAGGCGAAGGTGCGGGATCGGCGGGAAGAGCCACTCTTTCTGAGCGATGTACTCCTTGAAGATGTCGGTCTGCAGGGTGCCATTGAGCGTCGCGAGGTTGACGCCTTGCCTTTCCGCCGCCACCAGATACATGCAGAAGATCGGCACAGCCGGGCCTGAGATTGTCATCGACGTGGTGACGGTACCAAGATCAATTCCGGAGAACAGCAAATCCATGTCAGTCGCGGAGTCGATCGCCACGCCACAATGACCGACCTCCCCCAGGCTGCGGGTGTCATCCGAGTCGCGGCCCATCAACGTCGGCATGTCGAACGCGACGCTGAGCCCACCGCCACCCGCGGCCAAGATCATCTTGTAGCGCTCGTTGGTTTGCTGGGCATTGCCGAAACCGGCGAACTGTCGGATGGTCCAAGCACGCCCGCGATAGCCACTCGGATATAGACCGCGAGTGAAGGGGAACTCCCCGGGCCAGCCGATCCGCTCCACGTGCGCATCGGCATCCTCCGCGTCCGGCCCATACACCGGATCGACTTCGAGACCCGAGATCGTGGTGAAGTCGGCGTCGCGAACTTGGCCTTTCGCCTGAGCCTCGGCAAAGGCAGCCGCCCAACGCGCCCGGCCGCTACCCCTTTCTGCGATCATCGCAACCTCCAGTTATTACTAGGATGCCCTAGTAATAAGGCTAAGCACAGAGCCGGCGAGCGGAGGGAGCTCTGAATCGCGGATCGCGCGCCGCCGTGCTGAGGAGGAGGGAGCCGAGGCGCTGTTTCGTCGGCGAGTAAGGACGAAGTCAGCGGCTTCCTGGCGCGATCCGCACCGAGCGGAGCGAACAATCAAACACAGCGCTAGTAGCTCTCGAAAAATCAAAAGTCGCCAGCGGCCTCACGCGGCTGGGTGAGCAGCCAGGTCAACTGATCGCACTCCTCCTCGCCTAACGAGCTCAGCCCAAAACGCGCACCAACGATTGCGTCCGTCGCCTTTTCCATAACGAGCCGCCCTTTGGGGGTGATCGAGGCAAGTACTGCGCGGCCGTCTTCAGGATGCGGCGTGCGCCTGATCAGATCGGCTGCTTCCAGGCGCTTCACCAGCGGTGTCACCGATGTGGCGTGCACCTGAAGCCGCTCACCGATCTTGCCCAGAGGCAAAGCGCCGCGCCGCGAGAAGGAGAGCAAGACCAAGACCTCGTAGCGGGCGAAGGTCAGACCGAGGGGGCGAAGCAACTCATCCAGCTCGGTGAGCAGCAGCTGATGGACCCGCATCAGCGATGTGACAGCCCGCATCCGAGGCATCTCGCCCCAGTGTGTTGCCCACTGCTTAGCCGCCTCCTCGATCGGGTCGAATGGCAGGCGGTGACGCTTCACGGCACTCATGTTCCGTCGTCTTCTTCAGCTGTGACGACCGGCTGGGGCACATCGCCCTGCATCACCATGCGCAGCACGTCCTCACGCTTATCGATGTCCTTGACGTACTTGATCTCGTTCAAGCCTTGGACCTGCGCGGCCGACTCGAAGACGAAGTGTCCGTAATTCAGCCAACGGCCAATGAAGGATTTGTTGACCGTGATGTCCAGGATCCGCATCAGCGGCACGCTCGCGCGCGCCACGGACAGTACCCCATGGACTCGGAAGACCCGTTGATTGGTGATTATGAACCGATCGCGATATTCCTCGAGGATGCGCCACAGCGCTTGTCCAGCCAGCGCACCGCCGACAATGATGAACACCCAGTAGATGGGCGACTGGTAGGCGAAGGCGCTGACGAAGATCACGGTTCCGATGGCGAGTCGTATGGCTGGCCAAGCACTGGCAGCCCAATGCTTTTTGACCTCCACTACTTTCTGCTCGCCCGCTGTAGACAAGATGTATCTGTCCACGTGCGGATCGAGCCAGCTCACCACGCCCATGGCTAAGGAGCAAGCGACTGGAAGAAAATAATGATCGACCGGAACACCCTGGCAATGGCTCCGAATATGGCACGAACGGCGTCCGCGGCGGCCTGCGGCTGTGCAATCAAATAGAACAGCGCAAAGGCGACGACCAAGAAGACAATTATCCGTTTAACCCACTTCATGTCGGACTATTCATCCTTTCGGTCTTCCCTGCAGACTATTCGAACACGCTGCCGCATGTACAGGCAGGTGCCTGCGTATCCTCTTTCTACCTGACGCATCGAAAGATTGGCAGCAGGCACGCCGCCAGCCGTCTTAACATGGCCGCACGCGTTCCGATCTGGCGCCTCAAGAACCGACGACCACACGGTCAGCCGCCGCGTACGGATCGAGCTCGCCACGACTCACCGCCCTGGCCAGATCTTCGAGTCCGGCCTCGCCATTCAGCCGAAACTCCGCGCGCACCTTGGCGAGTGCGATGCTCTCGACCTCTCGCCTGGCCCGCGCGATGCGGCGTATAGCGCCACGTCCGGTCTCCACTTGTGATGCTCGGAACCGGTCGATGGCCTCCAGCAAATCCCCAATCCCGCGATTCTCGTAGGCGACCGTCATGACGATCGGGGGTTTCCAGTCCTGACGGCCGCGGTCGGCCAGCGCGATCATGGTCCGCAGCTCCCGCACTAGAGCCTGAGCTCCGTCGCGATCACTTTTGTTCACCACGAAAATGTCGCCGATCTCGAGGATGCCCGCCTTGGCCGCCTGGATGCCATCTCCCATACCAGGGGCCAGCAAGACGAGGACCGCGTCCGCCATCTCGGCTACCTCGAGCTCTGACTGCCCGACCCCCACCGTCTCGACGATCACAGTGTCAAAACCTGCGGCGTCGAATGCCCGAAGAGCCTGGGGGGTCGCAACAGCAAGCCCGCCGAGATGACCCCTGGTCGCCATCGATCTGATGTATACGTCGCGATCGAGCGCGTGTTCCTGCATTCGAACCCGATCTCCTAGGAGGGCTCCCCCGGAGAAAGGTGAGCTCGGGTCCACCGCCAGTACGCCAACCCGCTCCCCGCGCGTCCGGAGGGCGCGGACCAGAGCGGTTACTGTCGTCGACTTGCCCACCCCCGGTGCGCCTGTTAGACCGACGACGTGCGCGTGCCCGGTGTCCGGCGCGAGCTCTTTGGAGATCATCGGTAGCGCTGGCGAGGCGTTCTCGATCCAGCTGATCAAGCGACCTAGCGCCCGCGGATGGCCCAACCGCACGGCAGCAGCGACATCGCGTACTTTGTCACGGTCGAGGGACAAGGGCGCCGTCCCGCTTAGCGGAAATTGCCGTTTGCAGGTACGGAGACGATCAAGGCCTCACCCTGCCCACCACCCCCGCAGAGTGCCGCAACGCCAGTCCCGCCACCACGTCGCTTCAGTTCCAATGCACAGGTCAGCACCAGACGGGCGCCCGAGGCACCGATGGGATGGCCGAGAGCGACCGCGCCACCATTGACGTTTACACGCTCATCCGTCTCATCGGCGCTCAAGCCCAGAGCGCGCGCGCTTGCCACACCCACGGCGGCGAATGCCTCGTTGATCTCGATCAAGTCAAGCTCGGTGAGGCTGGTCTGCTGCTTCTTCACAGCAATGTTGATCGCGTTTGCGGGCTGAAGCTGGAGGGAGGAGTCGGGACCAGCAACACTCGCATGCGCACCAATTTCGGCAATCGGGTTGAGCCCCAATCGGGCGGCCGCTTCCGTGCTTGCGACAACCATGGCCGCCGCACCGTCTGAGATCGGGCTGGATGAACCCGCCGTGATCGAGCCGTCCCGCGCGAACGCGGGTGGCAGCTTGCCAAGCGACTCGGCAGTCACTCCCTCACGAATACCTTCATCCCTGTCGATCACCAGATCGTCCCCACGACGCTGCGGGATGCGGACCGCAACAATTTCCTCCGACATGACCCCACGGGCCGTCGCGGCGGCAGCACGCTGATGCGAGCGCGCCGCGAAAGCATCTTGATCTTCACGACTGACCATCTGCTCGCCGCGATTGCATGCGTCAGTCAGTGAACCCATCGCCTGGTCGGTGAAGATATCCCAGAGGCCGTCATAGGCCATGTGGTCGATCATTGTCACGTCGCCATACTTGAAACCAGACCGCGAGCGCGGCAATAGGTGCGGAGCCCGAGTCATCGACTCCATGCCACCAGCGACGACCACATCGCACTCACCGGCTCGGATCAGTTGATCAGCCAGGGCCACCGCATTCAGGCCCGACAGACACACCTTGTTGATCGTCACTGCTGGGACCGACATGGCGATCCCGCCCTTCACCGCTGCCTGCCGAGCGGGGATCTGACCGGTGCCGGCCTGGAGCACTTGGCCCAGCACGACATAGTCGACGTGTTCGGGGGCAACCCCGGAGCGCTCGAGTGCCGCTGCGATGGCGTAGCCGCCAAGATCCATAGCGGATAGTTCCTTGAAACCACCAAGCAGTTTGCCGATCGGCGTACGCGCCCCACCGACGATTAGTGAGCCCATCTCCACCTCCACGCTCGCACCTGCGCGCTTACGATCACGTCCGATGCTCTGTCTGACACCAGTCTGGCACCCTAATGTCCATGACCAGAATGCCCTCCGATCTTGGGGGTATGCTGCCCGATCTGCTCGGTCTTGATCATGTCGGCGTCGCTGTCGCCGATCTGGACGCAGCGATTGCCTTCTATCGTGACGTGCTGGGTTTCCAGGTGGTGCATCGCGAAGACAACTTTGACCAACAGGTGTCCGAGGTGATGCTGAGCAACCGAGAGGGCGGACCGGGAGGCAATCAGCTTCAACTCTTGCTGCCGTTTGCCGAAAACTCCGTGCTTCAGCGCTTTCTCCTGAGACGCGGTGGGGGTGGTCTGCACCACGTGGCTTACGCTGTTCCAGATGTCCGGTCCGCGTGCAGGATTCTGCGTCAATGCGGTGTGCGGGTGCTTTATGATGCACCAAGGGCCGGCACCCGCGGCTCGCAGATCAACTTCGTCCACCCAAGGGACACTGGCGGCGTTCTACTCGAGTTGGTCGAGCGCGCCGCGGCCGATCCGCACAGTGGGTAAGCGAACTTGGGCTGAGCGAATGGTCGTCGCTCACGCGGGCACGGACTCGGCGTCAATACCTATTCTCGGAGAGGGTTTCTTGCGGTGAATGCTTCAGACAATACGGGGCTTGGCCTGTTCGACGACGCAGCAAGCGCGGTGGGAAACTTTCCCACCGCTTTACGCGGCTACGACCGAACGGCGGTCGACGACTACGTCCGCACCCTTGAGGAGAGCGTCGTCAAGTCCCGTAGACACGCCACCCAGCTTGAGCAGCAAGTGACCATGCTCCAAGATGAAATGGCCTCGGCTGGCGACAGCGCCGACTCCAAAGAGATCGACTATGCCAACCTCGGCGGGCGCGCCAACGACATCCTCCGGCTCGCTCAAGAGCAAGCACGCGAGCTTGTGCAGAACGCCACTGTCGAGGCGGAGAAAGTCAAGGAACAGGCCCGGCGCGAGGCTGACGGTCTGCGCAACTCCGCCGCCCGAGAGGGCGACGCCATTAAGAGCGGCGGGGCCGCCCAGATTGATCAGCTCCGCGGCAAGTTGCGCGATGAGGTCAAGGGCCAAGTGGACAAGGCCAAAGCTGAAGCCGACGCCCTGATTGCGGCTGCCCGGCGGCAAGCCGAGTCGGTCCGCCGGGAGGCCGACAATGAGGCACAGGCGACGCGCCAGAATGCCTACCTCGACACCGAGAACCTGCGCCGCACTATTGAGCGCGAGGCCGCGGAGGCCAGGGCCAGGCTGGCAGCTGACCGGGAACGGGCGATCGCGGAACTCAAGGCCGCCCACGATGATGCACATCAGAAGACGGCTGCGCTGTTTGCCGAGGCGACCAAGTATCACAAGGAATCGGGAGATCGCCTGGAGGCTGACCTCGCCGAAGCCGCACGCATTCGCGCCGAGGCTCTGGCCGAAGCCGAACAGAGCAAGGTAGCGGCCCTTCAGGAAGCTGAGGCTCGGATAGCGACAGCGAAGAAGCAGGCTGCGGCCATCAATGAACGGACCCAACAGGAGTTCGCATGGCGGAAGCAGCAGCTGCGTCGTGAGACGGAGTTGCTGCACCAGCGGAAGCAGGCGGTGTTGAGCCAGCTCGCCAGCTTGTCAGCACTCGCGGAGCAAACGGCCAGCGCCTTCCCTGACCTGGACGACCCCAAGGATTTGGAGGGCGAAGTCGGAGATCGTACCGTGATGCGTCCAGACATGTTGCCGCCTGCGGGTCCAGGCGAGGAGAATCCGGCCAGGAGCAAGGCAGGCCTGGGCAAGAACGGTGGCAAGGGTGGCAAGCCGTCTGCGGAAGCCGACGAAATTGAGATCGATGGTGACGCGACTGTGCTCGTGGGCCCGTCCGACCTGTCCAAAGAAGGCGCTAAGTCGAAATAACTCAAACCCACCGACTGGCAGCGTTTGATCATCATTGACTGGCCGCTGGCCGTAGGCTTCCGGTGCCGTTACCCTGAGATGTCTCGGGGTAACGGCACTGTGGCGTGTAAGGAGCCGGCGTGAAAACAGCCCCAGCAGGTGACTCGCATTCGGAGGACGGCCGCTTTGCCCTGTCGCGCAAAGGATATGACCGAGAGGCCGTTGATCATTTTGTACGTGCGACACAGGCCCAGATCACTCAGTTGCTGCAGCAATATGACTCTTTGATCACTTACAACCATGAGCTTCGGCAGGCGCTTGACGACGCCCACGCACGGGCGAATCACGCCGACTTCTCCGCACTCGGCGGTCGGGTTCAGGAGATGCTGCAAATCGCCGAGGAGCAGGCATCCGACATCACCGAAGGCGCGATTCAAGAGGCCGATCGGCTGAGCGCCCAGAGACAGGCCGAAATCGACGAGCTACGTCAAAACGCGTACGCCGAAATGGCAGAGATGCGAGACGCCCAGCGCGCCGAGCTGGACGCACTGCGAGATCAGATTGAGAGAGATGCGCAGCAACTGCGAGATCGCACTAAGGCCGAGGCTGCGCAGTTGCTGACCTCAGCTCGCCTGCAGGCCGAGGCCGTTCGCACTGAGGCGGACGAAACCGCCACTGGTATCCGTAAGGCCGCCAATTTTGAGTCGCAGGAACTACTTGCCGCTGCGGAACGTGACATTGCGGCTTTGCGGCAGGAGGCGGCAGACCAGCGCGAGCATGTGATGGCCGAGCTGAAGGAAGCGCAGGAATCGGCGAACCGAGCCGTCCAGGACATGTTGGGGAAGGCCACCGCGTTGCAGCGGTCCGCCGGGGAGCGTCTAACTTCAGAGACCGAGCACGCAGCAAAGCTACGCAACGAAGCCCTGGCAGAAGCAGAACGGATCAAGTTGGAGGCCAGTGGTCAGGCTGAGAAGATCATTGATCGAGCGCGACAACAGGCCGCGATCATCGACGACCGAGCACGTCAGGAGCTGGCGCTACGACGCCGCCAGATGAGGGATGAGCAGGAACTGCTGACTCGGCGAAAGCATGCGATGCTCAACCAGCTCGCTTCGGTGAGTGCGCTGGCAGTCGAGACGGCGGAGAACTTGCCTGACGTGCCGGAGGTGTCTGACACGGCATTCTCCGAGGCCGATGCCAACTCAAGCGATGGCGGCCATGCTGCCGAGATCGAGAGCGATCCCACTATCGGAAATCCCCCGAATGAGGCTGACGAACGAATCGAGAATGGTGACGCTGAGGAAGCAGCGCAAGACGAGGCTGGCGAAGGAGCTGAGCATGTCGGGGCAGACGACCAGAGCGACGACTCCGGCGGAGAGACACCTGACAACCAGACACCGGCTGACAAGCCGGAATTCGCTCAGGCATCCCAGCCCTGAGAAGCGCCTGGACTACTTAGAACAGTCGGTTGTCAGCACTGTCCAGTCCCCGTAACAGGTCATAGTCAACTGTCACGCAGCTGATGCCGCGGTCGTTGGCCAGGACCTTGGCCTGCGGCTTGATCAGCTGCGCCGCCAGGATGCCGCGTACGGTGCCGAGCAGGGTGTCGCGGCGCATCAGATCGAGGTATCGACTGAGCTATTCGACGCCGTCTAAGCATCGTTACCAGGCGCTACGATGGCTCTGTGCGCGCCGCCATCTACGCCAGGCTGAGCAAGGACCGGTCTGGCCTGAGTGTCAA
>JBKOZG010000058.1:0-13096 GCA_046725775.1 Actinomycetota bacterium
CTTCCCACAACGTCGGCTGATCGCCTACCGTACGCAACATGAATGGTCCCGATCCCTTCTAGCCCAAGGGGTTGGGACCATTCTCCCTTGTCAAAGGCATATTCACCGCTCGACACGCCTCGACTTTTTCAGGTCGAAGTAATTAGGCGAGGCGGGCAGGGCGGCGTTGTAACGCGCGCAGAAAGGAGTTTGGACACACTGGCACGCCCTGCGATCCGAATTGAGCCCTGTGACCGATGCCTTCCTCAACCCGGTGACGTTGACCCACCTCCGCCAAGCTCTCACGGCTGCCCATCCTCGACACGTCGCGTCAGTAGGGCATCGATTAGTTGCCGGCGTTCGATCTCAGGTAACTCGGCTGCCCGTTCGGCTAACTCTTGGGCCATCCGTATCGGCTTACGAGCACCCCAACGCTGGGCAGCCATCTGACGCAGCCACGCTCGCCTGCGCATCATTCATACGCAGATTCTATCCCAGGTCCTAAGCGTGACGCTAACCATCAGCGCCATGCTGAGGAAAAAATACTGTAGATGTAAATGCGCGATCGACTGGCCAGTCCCCAGTCCGCCTCATAGAGAATCGTCACCTTGTTCGGTTGGTGCTGACCGCGATGCAATCAGGTACAACCCCCGCTTATAAGCAACACGCTCACGCAACATGTCCAACACATCCCCACCCAAACTGAAATCATCCGGATGCGCCCTCGCCCACTCAAACCGGGCCTAATGCCATGTCGGCGATTCCTCGCAAGACTAGGCTGCGAAGTAATCGACGGGCACTTCACGGAGGAACGTACCGCTCTCCGGTAAGCGGACGTCATAGTGCGTGATTCCACCGAGAAGACCCTTGTGGACGTTCGTAACGAGTCCACTCGTCCCTCGCCGGTATGTCGTCGTAGAAAATAGGCGGTGCTTTACATAATCTCTCGTGAAAACGACGGGGTCGGGGGGATCGAGCCACCCTTCTTCTTGACGAGAATCGCCATCATCTACTCCCTATCTCCGTCGACTGCCGCGAGTGGATACAAATGCTAGAACAAGATCGACGCGGGACCACGCATTTCGTGCGGCGAACGACAATGGGTCCTCGGACACTAATCAGGACTGAGAGCGTTGGCAGGACGAAGATCAGCAGCTTTGACCCACCGCTGGCGGCCGTTGGCACCTCTACGACGCCTCGCCACCTTCAACTCGAGCCGTTCAACACGCGCCGCATCTGATGCTCAAACCGCATCTGGTCCCAATTCCGAAGAAGGATGCTGCTTGGAATAGGCGCGCCGCGCATCCTTCCAACGCTCAAACGCCCGCCAATCCTCTAACCCATCATCAGGTGCAACCCACTCCTCAGCGGAGAACGTCAACAACTCAGCCGGAGTCGGCGCCGCAACCGGTCTACGATGCATCGCCATTACGACTGCACACACCCAGCCCGGAACCGCCGCATCCAACGCTCAAACCGAAGCTGATCCAACACACTCCCCAGCACCGAATCCGGATGCTCCGCCGCAAAAGCGCGCCGCGCCTCCTTCCAACACCGAAACGCATCCTCACCCGACCCCGGCCAATCCCCCTCAGAGAAGTAAGTCAACTCAGCCGGCGTTTCCACGGCAAACGGTCAACGATGCCTCGCCAACACGGCCCCAATCCGCAGCCCGCAGCTCAGCCAGCTTCCCGTTAGGCACCGTCCTTCCAACGCCCCTGAGCGGCCCTCCGGGCATGCCTCTGGCCGGGACGCAAACCAGACTCCTCATCCTCATCAGGCAAAGCCAAAGCGGTTGTCAGGCGCTCCAAAAGCAGCCTGTGAGCCCGAACCTCATTCAGTAACGGATGCAACTTCGGCTGACCGCTTCAAATGCCGGAAGCCGCTGATGGCGAGCGTTAAGCGGCGTCCCGGCGGGCAGTAGCGGGCAAGGGTACCGCGACGAGGCCGGTAAAGAGCATGCCGCACATCGCTCCACGAAGGCTGCAGCGCAGCGGTGGCTTGACGAGCAGACCGCGGCGATCGTCACCAGTCAGTATGTTGATCCGCGCGCTGGCCGTGTCGCCATCAACACCTTCTATGCGGAGTGGTCGCAGCGGCAGGTGTGGCAATCCACCACAGGGCTCGCGATGAGCCTGGCGGCTCGCTCGGTGCCGTTTGGTGATCTTCCGCTCAATCAGGTGCGCAAGTCCCACATCGAGCAGTGGGTAAAGCAGATGCAGACCGCCGGTCTGGCACCTGGCACTATCCGTACGCGATTCAAGAATGTGGGGCGAGTGTTCCGTGCGCCGATCGACGACAAGGTAATCCCCACCGACCGTGCAAGGGTGTCTCGCTGCCCGCTGTGCGCCGCGCCGAGGCCGCTATGCGGCTCCCTACGGCTCAGGAGGTGGGCGCACTACGGAGGCTGCGGACGAGTCCTTCGGCGCATTCCTGGGATTGTGTGCCTTCGCTGGGCTGCGTCTGGGCGAGGCCGCTGCAATCCAGGTGGGTGATATCGATTTCCTGCGGCGCACGCTCCAGGTCACCCGCCAGGTCCAGCATGGCGAAATCCGGGCACCGAAGTACGGCAGCGGGAGAACCGTCTTCCTGCCGATGGGTTGCTGGCGATGCTGAGCCACCAGGTAGCCCGTCGTGAACTCCGGTATTCGACGCTTGGCTATTCGTCGGTGGCACTCGCCTGCTGCCACCTGCGCGTAACTCAGTGGGTGATCGCTGGCGCGTAAACCTGCAAGCGGGCTGGCGTCCAAGGCTTCACCCTGCACGACCTGCGCCACTTCTACGCCTCCGGGTTGATCGCATCCGGTTGTGATGTGGTGACCGTGCAGCGTGCCTTGGGGCATGCCCAGGCGAGTACAACGCTCAACGTCTACGCCCACCTGTAGCCATCGGCTGAGGATCGGACCCGCGCTGCTGCTGCGAATTTGATGGCGATTGCCCAGGGTTTGCACCCTGCTGCGGACTCTGGGCGGACTAGTTACCAAGTAACCGGCCGTGACTAGGCGTTATGCGCGTGCAGACACGTTCCACGGGAACCCGTCACAGTGGCCCGTCGCTGCGCCATTCAGACCGGGCACCTGTCATCAGTCCCCCGTCGACGGGGAGCGTGTGTCCGGTTATCCAGGCCGCATCGCTGGAAGCAAGGAAGGCGACCGCGGCGGCGACGTCCTCGGGTTCCGCGACGCGTCCGAGCGGGTAGAGGTGGCGAAAGCGATCGGCTCCGCCCTCTTGTCCGTCCCAGTTTCGGGTCCTGACTGTGGCTGGCGCGACGGTGTTCACGCGGATCCCATCGGCCGCCAGACTCGCGGCAAGGTTGATTGTGAGGGCGCCGATTCCTGCCTTCGCGGACGAGTAGGGTTCACTGCCGAAAGCGGCGAGGGCGTTGATCGAGCTGACGTTGACGAGCGCGGGACTCTTGGCGCTGTTCCGCAGGTGAGGAATCGCTGCCCGACAGCAGCGGACCACACCGAGAAGGTTGAGCTCGATCATCTGGACCCACACATCGTCGTTCGTCTCCTCGAATGTGCCGTGGTACGTGTCGCCGCCGGCCACGTTGATCAGGACATCGATTCCACCTAGCGCCGAGACTGCATCGGCGAAGGCTCGCTCGACTGAGGACACATCGGTCACATCAAGCCAGACAGCCAGATGGCGGCGCTCGCTGTGAGTAAGGCCCGTAGCCACCTGTTGGGCTGCGGTCGGATCCAGGTCTGCCACCGCGATGCGGGCGCCTTCCTCCGCCAACCGGACGGCACAGGCCCGCCCGATACCGTGCCCTCCACCGGTGACTACCACCGCAGCGCCGGCGAAGTGCCCAAGCTCTCCTTGCCCCATGGGTGGAGCCTGCCACGCCACCGGCATCGAAGGCTCAGTCGTCCGAGCATCAGACCGGACCGGCAAGCCGATCCAGCTGGAGCACATCGACGCCTTGATCCAGCGAGTGTTTCACTTGCCGGGCCGCGTGTTCGGCATCGCAGGAACAAGTTACGCCGGGCTCGATAGCGGGAGGATTTCCCTACCAGCGCACCACTGGCAAAGAGCAGCCCCGCCCAGCCTGATTAGTGACGACACTGGGTCCGACGCCGCAGGAGGGTCGGCATCGACTGACCTACAACGTGACTCCTGGGTCGCTGACGTCATGGTCCGTCCAGGTTCTCCGACGAACCCACAGGAGCGCCGCACCGGTGAGCACGAGCAACGCAGCCATTAATCCCAACGCCTTGGCGTTAAACCCCCGATTTCCCATAAAACCGACGTTAAGCCCCCGGATCCACTTCGTCTACTGCACTAGTGATTGTGGCTGTCTGGGTTCGACGCCGCACGAGCCGAGGGCAGCCACATCCTGTGCGCCAACGATCCAATAATCGCCCCCTGGACCAACGTAAATGATCCCTTACCTGGCGAAGCCAACTTGGATTCAATGATGAGGGAGGCCTTCGGCCTGGCTGTCCAGTTGGGCCAGCGCCCTGTCGATGATCGTTGCGAAGGCATCGACTTGCTCGGGGCTCAATGCGTCGAAGACCAGACGGCGAACAGTGTTGACATGACCCGGTGCTGCCTGTTCGATGGCGGCGCGGCCCTGCGGTGTAATCACAATGAAGGCGCCGCGGCCGTCCTCGGCACACTCCACGCGCTCCACCAGACGCCGCCGCTCCATGCGAATCACGTGGTGGGACACTCGGCTGCGCTCCCATTGCAGGAGCCGGGCCAAATCGGTAACCCGCACCCGGCCCTCGGGGCTATCGGTGAGGTGCACCAGGACCGCGAAGTCCGGCATCGAGAGGCCGGCATCGTCGTGTAGCTCTTTGTGCAGCATGGCCGACAGCCGCGCGTTCAGCGTCAGCCATCGCCGCCACACGCGTTCCTCCTCCGCAGTCAGCCACCGGACATCTGAGCTCATGTGACCGATACTACGTCGGAATAGTTGACACGTCACCGAAGTTCCAGTTGAATGTACGTGACACGTCACTTAGAAGACCTGATCCCCAGACCTAAGGAGCAAGCCATGACCACGACCAATACCATTCCAGCCACCTTGTCCGAGCTGTCCGGCACCTACGTCATCGACCCGGCCCACACCCGTATCGGGTTCGTCGCCCGGCACGCGATGGTCACCAAGGTCCGCGGCGCGTTCAATGAGTTCGAGGGCAGCGCGGTCGTCGACGGCGCCGACTTCACCAAGTCGACCGGCCAGCTGACCATTCAGGCGGCCAGCATCGACACGCGCAACGAGCAGCGCGACGCGCACCTGCGCAGCAACGACTTCCTCGCCATGGAGGAGTACCCGCAGATCACCTTCGTCGCCACTGACATTCGCCAGGCCGGCGCGACCAGCCTGGAACTCACCGGTGATTTGACCATTAGGGGCGTCACCAACTCAGTCACGATCCCATTCGAGTTCGAGGGCGCGGCCACGGACCCGTTCGGCAACCTGCGGGTCGGCTTCGAGGGTTCCGCGGTTATCAACCGCAAGGACTACGGCATCACCTGGAACGCCGCGCTTGAAACCGGCGGCGTCCTGGTCAGCGACAAGATCACCCTCGAGTTCGAGGTCTCCGCAATCAAGACCGCCTGACCTTCACAAACCAAAGGTTCGTGGCGGCCGATCGACCGTCGCCCCCCGCCACCTCGGACGTGACTGTGCAAGACGCCCCTGCCGTCCTGAAACCGCACGCTCAGTGCGTCTGTCCTTGACCGTTCGGCTAAAGATTCAGACGCAGCCTTTGCCACTCAAGATTGAGCGTCGAAGGCTTTAGTCGCCGCGGATCTCGGTGCTCGATGCGCTGGTTGCCCCCGAGACTGTGAGTGCGAGATCATCACCGTGCCGAATCGGGCCGATCGGCACATTCCAGCAAGGAGGGCAACTATGAGCGTCTACCGGGTGATCGACGTCGTCGGCACGAGCACGACCTCCTGGGAGGAGGCTGCTGCGGATGCGATCAAAACGGCAGGCCGGTCGGTCCGGGACCTTCGGGTCGCCGAGGTCGTCAAGCAGGACATTCACGTCACTGAGGGTGGTGAGCTCATCTACCGCACGAAGATCCAGTTGTCCTTCAAGTACGAGCAGCAATCGTAGGCGCGTCAGCCGCGCCTTATCGCTTGGGCTGCGGAGTCGACACGACCGAGGCGCTGACTGCGGCGGCGCATACTTGCCACACTGCTGGGGTTGCGGGTGGAGCCGGACGCCGATGCCGCCGTCCGGGAACCTTGCGGCGGACCGGATCGCTTGGTTCGGGCAGGTGCCGTCGCCTCGTGAGGCGATCGTTCCGCATCGATAGCTGCTTCGCCTACCACTAGGGTGACGCTGTCGGGGCCAGAGCTCATAACGTCGTTCTGGCATTCGACCTTCGGCAGAGACTGGCGTTGTCTGCGAGGTCGTGACCGGGTCTAATATGCCGGTGACCACAGCGGATGAGGCGTTCGAGGCGACTGCCGCGCTCGACTCAGCGGCCGAGAACGATCAGCGATGGGGCGCGGGTGGCGACGGCGGGCGGATCCATCCGGCGTGGTGGGTGGCGTTAGTCGCGTTCGTGGCCCTACTCGGTGCCGCTGGTTTCCGGGCTGCCCCCGGAGTGCTGATGGTGCCTTTGGAGCAGGAGTTCGGTTGGCCAAGGACCCTGATGTCGAGCGCGGTCAGCCTGAACCTGGTGCTGTACGGATTGATGGCTCCGTTCGCCGCCGCGCTGATGGACCGGTTCGGGATCCGATGGGTGACCAGCCTCGCCCTGGTGTAGGTGGCGGCCGGCAGCGGGCTGACCATCGTGATCACCCAGGGCTGGCAGCTGATCATCACCTGGGGCTGCTGATCGGCCTTGGCACGGGCTCGATGGCCATGGTGTTCGCGGCTACGATCGCCAACCGCTGGTTTGTGCGCCGGCGCGGCTTGGTGATGGGCGTGCTGACTGCCGCAGGTGCCACCGGTCAGCTGATCTTCCTCCCGGTGATGGCGGTGCTGACCGAGCGGCATTCCTGGCGGGCGGCCTCGCTGGTCGTCACCTTCGCCGCCTTGGCGGTCGTACCGTTCGTGGTGGCGTTGCTCCGCAACTATCCCGAGGACCTAGGCGTTGCCGCGTATTGCGCTCCGCCAGGACAGCCGCAGGCACCGGCGATCAACTCGACCGGCGCGGCGAGCCGGGCGGTGCGCGCCCTGGCCGACGCGGCGCGGACCAAGACGTTTTGGGCTCTGGCCGGTGGCTTCGCGATCTGCGGCGCCACGACCAACGGCCTGATCGGCACCCACTTCGTGCCTTCGGCCCACGACCACGGCATGCCTGAGACCACTGCCGCCGGATTGTTGGCGCTGGTCGGGATCTTTGACATCGCCGGGACCATCCTCTCGGGCGTGCTCACCGACCGGATCGACCCGCGGCTGCTGCTGGTCTGCTACTACTTCTTCCGCGGCGTCGGTTTGCTGGTGCTGCCTTGGCTGCTCGCAGACGCCGTGCGGCCCAGCATGCTTTTGTTCATCATCGTCTACGGGCTTGACTGGGTGGCCACCGTGCCGCCCACGGTAGCGCTCTGCCGAGAAGCGTTCGGAACGTCCGGAACGATCGTGTTCGGCTGGGTGTTCGCTTCACACCAGTTCGGGGCGGCCCTCGCCTCGGCCGCGGCCGGAATCGTCCGCGACACGACCGGCCAGTACACCCTCGCCTGGTTCGGTGGTGCAGGCCTCTGCCTGGTGGCGGCTACCGTGTCGGTCACGATCCGGGGTCGTCAGCGCGTCGGCGTGTAGCCTGCCTCGTCGATGGCGGCTTCACATCGAGGCCGTAGGAACGGTCCTCAAGTCAGGACGAACCCTCACCATGTGCCAACTAGAAAGTGTGTGATGCCGTTGCGTTTCAGGTAAGGGTGACGGCAGTCGCTGCGCATAGAAACCACACACCGAGGAGCAGTGCGCGTACGCCCTGGTAGGTGTGCCAGCGTTGGCGATCTGTCTGCCATCCCTCGGTGGGTGCTCGGGGTCCCAGGTGAGCGTGCGCTTGTTGATCGGAACATTGATTGCCAGCGTGAAGGCAATCATGATCACGGCCGCGACAGCAGCGACGACCCAGAGCAGCCGTGCCGCGCCAGCGGGCGCAAGCACAGCCGTGAGGATGATCAAGACCGAGGTGAGTGGCAACAGGACGGGCATAACCCGTCCAAAAGTGCGCAGCATTCCTTGTTGCATCTTGATCTGCGGCGTGTCCTCGAGGCGGGCGACGACCGGCTGAAGCAGAGCCCAGGAAGCGGACTCGGCGCCGGCCAGCCAGCCGGAGAGAAGCAGCGCTGCAATGCTGACGACCACATACGCGGTCATGTCCCGTAACCTACACTATGAACTAGTCCACTGTGTAATAGGAGCCGTGTGCCAGCCAAACTTCCGGACTCTACCTACGCCGTGCTCGGTTTGGTCGACAAGGTGCCGGGCAGCTCTGGGTACGACCTCCTCGCCGTAGCCGACCGATCCTTCGCCTATTTCTGGCCCATCTCCCAGACCCTCCTGTACCGGGAACTTGACCGACTGAGCCGCCTCGGCTGGGTGACCGCCACTCGAGTCATCCAAACGCGGGCGCCTAGCAAGTGGACCTACCAGATCACCGACGAGGGGAAGCAGGCGCTGACGGCGTGGCTGGCCAAGCCGACAGCACGTGCCGGAAGCTTCCGCAGTCCAATGCTGCTGCGGTTCTTCTTCGCCCACCGGATGGCCCCGGACCAACTGCGCACATTGCTCGACGGATACCGCAACGAGCTGCAGGCCCAGCGCGATGAGCTTGAGGCGGTTGCAGACAAGCTAGCCAAGCTGCCGGTGCCGACGGCGCGGTCGGGTCGATTGACCGCGCTGCACGGCCTGCTTTCCGCTGAGGCCGGGCTGCAATGGGTCGACGAAGTAGAGGCGCTGCTCGGGCAGGACGGTCCCGAATGATCAGCACGGTTCTTGTGATTGGCGGCAAAGGTGAGCTAGGTGCACCGGCGGCATGTACGCATAGTCACAAGGCCGCTCTGGCTAATGAAATCCTGGATCGCACTGTCCTCCGCGGGCGGCTCCGCGGCACACTCAACCTGATGCGAGACCTTCAGCAATCTGGCGAGCGTGGAGACCCCACAGAGGCCAACCGGCTACTCGGTACGCCCACGACCGACCTTGTCGAGTGGTGTGCACACCCCGACACTCCCTGACGCTACTTGACTCCACTCATCCGGCATCAAGGGCGCAAGCTGCCGCCCGCTGAAATCGAACGCATCGGATCGTCACGCTCCGGCGCATGGACCAGTCCGCCCGGCGGCAAGATCGCCTCCGTTCGCTCAGGATCGAACGCGGACCTCGTGATTCGAACAAAATGTTCCTGCCGTCGAGCAAGCCTTGAGAACCCATCATCGAGCATCGGTCGGTATGACATGCCCTACAGCGTGACTCCCTGCTCGCTGACGTTGGTCCGTCCAGGTTCTCCGACGAATCCACAAGAGCACCGCACCAGTGAGCACATGCCGAACGCAGCCACTAAGCCGAACGCCTTGGCGTCCAACCGGCGATTTCCCATAAAAACCGCGTAGGCCGCCGGATCCACTTCGTCTACTACTGCATTTAGCACGTTGTGGCCATCCGAGCTCGAGGCCGAACGGAGTGCGGCGGACGGCTTGTACACGAAAGCCCGTTTCGTTGAGCTTCGGTGGGGCCGATTATCAGCCGGGTCCATGTATAGGAAGCTGCACCGCCTTCTTTGCACAATGGCGCCGCCTTCGCCGGGGTTTAGTCGAAATGCAGCGAATCCCTGCGTTCACGCTTGAGCTCAAAGAAGTAGGGGTAGCCGGCCAGAGTGACGCTGGCATCCCAGATTCGACCGGCGTCTTCACCTCGTGGAATCCGGGTGATGACTGGTCCGAAGAACGCGGTGCCGTTGACGTGAATCGTTGGGGTTCCCACGTCCTTGCCCACCTTGTCCATCCCTGCATGGTGGCTTTCGCGGACCGCGTTGTCATAGTTAGTCGACTCGGCGGCCTCCGCCAGCTCGCGCGGCAGGCCCAGTTCGTCGAGCGCTTCAGCAATCACTTTGGACAGATCCTGATATCTGTGGTTGTGGATGCGAGTGCCCATAGCGGTGTAGAGAGGTGAGAGGATTTGCTCTCCCTTGACTTGTGCGGCTGCGACCGCCACCCGTACCGGACCCCAAGAGGACTGCAACTTGTCCCGATAGTCATCGGAGACGTCGGTGCCCTCATTCAGCACGGCCAGGCTCATCACATGGAAGTACACCTCGATACTGCGCACCTTTTCGGTCTCCAGGATCCAGCGCGATGTGATCCAGCAGAAGGGGCAGGCCGGATCGAACCAGAAGTCGACTCGCTCGCGGGCAGCGGCTGTCTGCGCATTTCTCTTTCCCGTAGTCGTGGTAGAAGTCACGAAGTCTCCTGTGCGTGGCACGGTCGAACGGCTGTCTAGATAGCCGTTTGCATAGATCTGTTATGCAGAGTAAGCGAAACACCCATCGAGCTATTCCTGGCAGCGGTAGCGGAACAGCGGCTGTAGCGCCGGTGCTGCTGGGGACCGCGTACGGCATCTGGAAGGAGAACCGGCTGGATCAGGAGGTCTGGCAGGAGATCGACAAGGCGGTCAACGCCAGCGAGCCTGAGAAAACGCCGGGGTCGGAGTCTCAGTAAGGACGGTGTCCGGACCTGTGGGCCGCAGCGGGGCGCGCTTTGGGAGGCTGAAGCTCGGCATTAACACTTCGACCGCTGCTCGAAGTCAGCGAAATCATGACTCGCTCGCTGCGACGCGAGCAAGCCATGTTGGGCCAGGTCATCGGTCGAGCCGACTGATCATGTAGTGCCAACCGTCCGGGCCTTGCCGGGCCACCGAGGTCGCTGTGCCAGAACGGATCAAGGGCCAGCCGGCCAGACTGCATCACCAGCTGCGGTGCGGCGACGGAGCCGCCACCCTCCTGAAGGTGGTCGATGATCACCTCTGCTAAGGCGGAGCGCCCATGAATTTGACTGGTTGCCCTAGTCAGCAGCACGGCGCCGACTTCGAACAGGCTGGTGATCAATGATGCATCACGGGCAGGCGTCCTCGAGCATTACTTCCAGCTCCTCCGGAGAGGCAGCGCCGGCGGACATGGCCGAGACTAGAAGGCCGCGAGTCAGAATCACCTGGCTCTGACCAAGGCCGCGTGCTCAGCCGACCGCCGGCGGGATGTTGTGGTTGAGGCGAAAGAGGTTGTCCGGGTCGTAGCGGCGCTTCAGTTCGCGGAGCCGATCCCAGGTCGGGCCCGGGTAGGCAGCGCGGACCGTCTCCTCGTCCTCCTCGGCGAGGAACCCGACGTAGCCGCCCGCTGCGCCCTTGCCGAGTGAATCGGCCAGGCGCGCGACCCATGCGTCGTGGGTGTCCTTCTCGCCCGCATCCATATACATCGCCGCGATGTTCACGAAGAGCCCGCGGTCGCGGTGGGCGAAGGCTGTGGCGTCATTGGGGACCCGCGCCAGCGCCCCGCCGAGCACCCGGAGCTGGACGGCCTTCATCATCGCCGTCGACTGGTGGAGCTGCTCGAGGATCGTCGCCGCGTCTGCCGGCGCGAGGGTATTTGCGAAGAAGTTGGTGCCGGCCGTGTAGGGCACCGGCGGCCCCTCACCTTCGTACATCTCCGGGTAGCGGATCGGCCGTACCATGTCGGCGTACGGCTTGCCGAGCGCCCGGAACGGCGCCAGCACGCCCTCGGCCTGATCGACAGGGCCGACGTCGGCCAGCAGCGCCACCAGCACCGGCTTGCCGTGCGCCTCCTCGGGAATGAACGGCATCGGCGGCGCCAGCATCACGTTGGCGATCGTCGAGAGCTCCTCCGGGGCAGCCTCGGCCGCCTCTATGAAGTCGGTGATCACCTCCGGGGTGGCCGGCATGATCAGCATCCCGCCGACGATCTCTGAGATCTCGTGTAACCGCAGCTTGAGGCGGGTGGCGACGCCGAAGTTGCCCTCGCCACCGCGGATCGCCCAGAAGAGGTCGGGCTCGCTCTGCTCGCTCACCTGCACAACCTCGCCATCGGCAGTGACCACCTCGGCAGCGAGCAGGTCGTCGATCGTCAGCCCGTTCTTGCGAACCAGGAAGCCGATTCCGCCCGCGAGCGTGATCCCTCCGATCCCGACCGAGCCGGTGTCGCCCAAGCCAGTGGCACGCCCCTGCGCGCCAACCGCATTGGTGTACTCCCCCGCCGTGAGCCCGGTCTCAACCCAGGCGGTCTTGGCGTCGGCGTCGATGTCGACGGCGCGCATGCCAGAGAGGTCGATCACGATCCCCCCTTCGCTGGTCCCGTAGCCCGCGCGGCTGTGGCCGCCGCTGCGGACGGCCAGCTCGAGGCCCGTCGCGCGGGCGAGCGTGACCACGCGAGCGACGTCATCCGCGCCGGCGACCCGCGCCACCGCAGCCGGCCGGCGGTCGACGCCTTTGAAAAAGACCTGGCGCGCCTCGTCGTATGCGGCGTCGTCTGGGCCGATCACCTCACCGTTTAGGTCGGAGCGGAGATCGGGGATCGAGATGTGCTGGGACTGCTGCGGCGTTGACGACACGGCGATTCCTTTCTTCGTCTAAGGACGCGACTCTCTGCAATGACAATCTTCGGCCCGAAAAGTCATCGGCCGTGGCCGGGTCAGCGGCTTCGACCGTCCGCTGCGAGGATCTCCCGTGCGTTTCTGTGCCCGACCGCCATGAAGGGCCCGTGCCGTCGACTTGTCATCGACGCTCCGGAGAGTCGGCGAGGAGCGCGGTTATCTCCGCGGTCTCCGCCTGCGGCAATGGCCCGACTGCCAGCACCGAGGAGTTCTCACGCGCCTGCTGCTCGGTGCGGATCCCCGGCAACGGGATGATCGACGGGTCGAGGGCCAACAGGTAGCCGAGTGCGCCCTGCACCAGGGTCCGACCGCCGACAGTAAGCAGCTCCCGTACGGTGTCAATGCGGTGCAACCAGCCAGGCATCGTGTCGGCGTCGAAGTAGTCCCACCAGGGCGTATCCAGGCGGACATCGCCAGCCTTGGGGCGGTTTTTGATGTCGTACTTGCCAGACAGCATGCCCATTGCCAGCGGTGACCGGGCCAACACGGCCAACCCGTGCGCATGTGCGGCGTCCAATGTGGCCTGGGTCCAGCCGAAGAT
>JBKOZG010000014.1:0-7123 GCA_046725775.1 Actinomycetota bacterium
ATGACCCGATCGCCCTGTTTCGAGGGGGGACCATGAGGCTTGCACGAACGCTTGGGCTGGCGACCGCGTTGGCAATGGTAGGCGCGATGACGCTAGCCGGAGGGGCCTTTGCCGCCCCGCCGGCGGCTGAGGATCTCAACCCGCCACCTCCGGACTTCCTCGTCTGCAAGCCGCTGGGTGCCGGCACGATCTGCAGGGGATCCTTCCAGGAGGTCAAGGTGTCGGAGCCGCAGCCCGAGCTCATCTGCGGCTCAGGCGCGGACGCGTTCGTCATCCACGACAACGCGGTCCTCGATGCGCGTGCAACGCGCTGGTACAACGCGGACGGCGACCTCACCAAGCGCGTCATCCAGGAACGCTGGCACGACGCGTTCTGGAGCAACCCACTCACCGGCAAGACCGTCCCGTATACCCAGACCGACAAGATCACGACAGTGCTCGCGATACCCGGCGACTTCGACTCGGCCACCGAGACGACGGTGGGCGAGAACATTTACACAGACCCCGTGACGCACCAGAAGGTTCTGCGCAGCACCGGACGGACGGTTTTTGGCGCCGACGGCTCGCTCGACTTCCGGGCGGGACAGCAGCCGTTCCTCGACGCGTTTATCGACGGGGACATGTCCGTGTTCGACGCGGTCTGCGCGGCGCTCGCGTAGTCGCCACCGACACACCCCACTCAACGGTCGTCATCGAACCGGCCGTCGTGCTCGCCGAACCTGTCCCTGATCCTGCGCGCCCGGTCGGCGTCGTCCAAGGTCCGGTCGTGGGCGAGCCGGCGCAGATCATCGACCAGGCGCAGCAAGTCGGCCCAGTTGTGGCGGTACCGTAAGCCGACGGCTGATCGGGACGGGCCTCGACCGCTTTCCGATCGATCCAAACTCGGCGACGTCTGCTGGGCTACCGACGTGGAAGGTCGGCCGTGCCTCACGCTCCTGACTGTCAATCAGAACGCGATGGTTGGCTGGGCCCTGGTAAACACCTGATGAGCCACGGCAGCGAGAATTTCGAGTCGCTCCTGTCGCAGTGGGCGGGCGCAGCGAGAGCATTGCACTGACGTGCTGGATCCACGCCTCAAGCATTACCGATGGGATTTGAACCTGCGACGCTTGAGCCCAAATGACGTGAAGGGCCATGGCGGAAGCCTTGGCAGCGCGGCTCTCAGCCGACGACGATCGCCGCCGTAGCGGGAGAGCGACGAGCCCACCGGGCCGCGACAACGAATTGAGCGGTATAAGTCGCGGCCATCGCCGCTAGCAGGACGACAAGCAGGAGCCATCGTCCGGCAGTCATGTCATGGGCGCCAGCCGTCTCGCCCAGACCAATTGCGACAGCCTCGAATATCAAGAAGGCACAACCGCCCGAAAAAAGCAGCCAGGGCCAGCGGGCGCGAGTGCACGCGAGAGCAACGCAGCCGGGGAGCAGGGACACGATATACACAAGCGCAATCAACGCTGAGCCACCAAGACTGAATTGAGGAATCCCGTTCACTACATGAGCGACAGCACGCATGAGTAGCCGGGTAATTACCGCGCTCAACAAACCCGCTACAGTGGCCGCTGCCACGCCAGTCCAAAGTTGGCCCACCAATTGACGCAGTGCCATGTTGACCACAGGTTCTCCTTGAGAGCGACCTTAATCGAAACCGAGCACTTCACTCCAAGTCGGGTATTGACAAAGGGAGAAATCAGCCTTGCCAGGTTGCCTTGATCTGGACGCATACTTTCGTCGCACGCGACTTGCCGCCAAAGCGCCACGCCGTCGCGATGCTGACGAAGAAGCCCCGCGCCCCGCTGGCTGACAGCGCACTGCTGGCTGGACGCCACGTCGTGCACAGCGGACCCGGTGTACTCGAATGAGAATCGGAGGCCTTGGTCCAGCTCGCTCATGCTTCCCAAGCGTGCAAGGCCGGCTCCAGCGCTGCGCGGGCGGCGTCGACCGAGGAATAGTCGGAGGACGGCTCGGCGATCAGTGTTCCCGCTCAAGCTGCAGCTAATCCGGCGAGCTGCACCGTGACCGGCGGTGCATCATTTCTCACGCTAACGTCATCGCTCAACCAGCGAACCCGGTATCGCAGCTGAAGAACCTGTTTCACGCCGCGGACAGTAGGTGTTTCGTGTGGTTGCTAGACGTTCCACAATAGCGCATCCTGTCTAATGGGACTGCAATAGCGTCCTTCGGGCATGCTGTTGTCCGAGCCCGCTGCCGGTGAGCACTTCATTTTGCCTGGCCTTCTTATTTGAGGTCTATGACTAGATCGTGCCCCGGCGGTTGGTGAGGGGGCCGGAAGTGCTGGTGGGATGTCGTGCCGTGAGCACTAATCCATTAGGTCGTAGCAGGTCTTCTCCGCGGTTCGCGGCTTGTTGATCAATATCTAAGCGAGGGGGCGCGGTGCTGTTTGTTGGCGATGATTGGGCGGAGGCCCACCATGACATCGAAATCGAAGACGAAGCGGGCCGGGTGCTGGCCCGGCGTCGACTGCCGGAGGGGTTAGCGGGTATCACGCTGCTGCACGAGCTGATCGCGGAGCATCTAGACCCCACGGCTGAGCCGGACCAGGTGCAGCTGGGCATCGAAACCGACCGTGGGCCGTGGGTGCAGGCTTTGTTGGCGACCGGCTATGTGGTGTTTGCGATCAACCCGTTGCAGGTGGCGCGGTATCGGGAACGGCATTCCACGTCGGGGGCGAAGTCGGATCCGGCCGATGCGCATCTGCTGGCCGAGATCGTCCGGCTGGACCGGGCGCATCATCGCCCGGTCGCCGGCGACAGTGAGATCGCCGAACACGTCAAGATCGCCACTCGTGCCCATCAAACGATGATCTGGTCGCGGGTGCGGCAGGTGAACACGCTGCGGTCGCTGCTGCGGGAGTACTACCCGGCCGCTTTGGCCGCATTCGGGACCGACCTGGCTGGCCGGGACGCTCTGGCGGTGCTCACCGTGGCACCCAGCCCGGACCTAGGCCGGCGGCTCTCCCAGAGCCGCATCGAAACGCTGCTGCGGCGTGCCGGACGACAGCGCAACGTTTCGACCACAGCCGCCAAAATCCGGAACGCGTTGACCTCTAAGCAGCTGACCGCGCGACCCGGTGTGATCCCCGCCTATACCGCGAGCGCATCGGCTCTGCTAGCGGTGTTGACTGCCATGGCAGCCCAAACCGAGGCACTGGGCAGGCAGGTGGAGCAGGGTTTTGGCCAGCACCCGGACGCTGAGATCTACCTGAGCCAGCCCGGCCTCGGTGTCATCCTCGGTGCCCGGGTGCTTGCCGAGTTCGGCGACGATCCAGATCGCTACACCGACCCCAAGAGCCGGAAGAACTATTCCGGCATGTCACCAATTACCAAAACCTCCGGGACCAAACGGGTCGTGCTGGCCCGCTACGCGCGCAACCGCCGGCTCGGCGACGCATTGTTCCTGCAGGCGTTCGCGGCGTTGAACAGCTCTCCAGGTGCCCGCGCGTTCTACGACCGACAGCGCGCCCGCGGAGCCACCCACTACCAAGCCCTCCGCGCCCTCGCCAACCGGCTCGTCGGCATCCTCCACGGCTGCCTGTGGCATCACACCCTCTACGACGAGCACCTCGCCTGGCACACCGAACCAGACGAACTCAGCCCGGCAGCTTGACCGCTTCCGGTCGTGGGATGTCTAGTCAGCGGCATTTTACGCGCTAAGAGCAACAACCGGCAACAGTCGTGAACATAGCGATTTGGTGACAGCACGCGGTCAGTCGCGCGGTCAGAGGGGTCAAAGACGCTTCGGCTCGAAAAGGCCCTGGTCCTCGTCAACACACGAGCAATAGCAGTCGCGGGGCGACGAGCCTACTTCTGGTGCTGGCCGTTGGGAACCAGAGCACCCACCTGACAAGCGGGCCGTACTTGGTGGCCGCGACCGGATTCGAATCCCGCGCTACCGCCTTGAGAAGGTAGATCGGGGCGTCAAGGCGGGAGTTCTTGCGAGTGGGAAAGGGCACCTGACTAGCTCATGATGGGCCATACGACCTGTCAGCATCTGCCGCCATATTGAGCTGTCTTAGCCTCGCCTTCCTGCCCGCTGTGTGCGGGCCTGCGATCGTTCACCCCACTTGACCGGCAGATGCCGCCGCCACAGCTTCTGCGCGTAAAACCTCGCCGGTGTGTGCGGTTGGGCGTGATGACAGAATGCGGTTCCGTTGGGGCCAGCAGTGGTAGCGACGGCCGCCAGCTCGTCTGCATTTACAGGCGGGCCCGCTAACGGAGGAAGACGCGTGGAGGCGACCTATGAGTCACATCGTGCCACCATCGGCGCCAAATCTGATTGACATATTCCACGATCAGCCATACAGGCCATTGGGCATTCGATACAGCAGAATTGTTCAGGGTAATCTGAACGGCACGGCGCATAACATCAACCGTATTGCAGCCACAGCATTATGCGTCTCGATATTTTCAAGTTGGTATATTCTACGAGAGGCTACTTTGAGCGCAGCTGGACTATGGTCAGCCCTACTCGTGGCATTAGGTCTTGGCATAATGATAGATATCCCTCGATGTGTCTGGGCACGTCTAGCTGAAGCTTCACCCGACATTGATCTGTTATTCACGCAAACCTCCAGACCATCACACTCTAGTTTCTGCGGCATCGTCACTGATTACCTTCAGACCTGGCGCATCATTGTCGCCTCAGCTGGTGGTGCTAGTCTAATCGGGATTCTGTACGTCCTGTTGCATCGTCACGAACTGGGCTTTGAGGTGGTACCTGGCGTTGTATTCTTCAGCTTCGCTGGTTTCTGGACGGGTCACAGCGCTTATCTGATTGCAATTACGGCAAGCCTCTGCCACCGAATAGGTACTGCTGTTGGCCTTAACCTCAATCAGCTTACGCCGATTTCCACGCCGGGACTAGTCGGCGCTAGTCGCGCCATGCGCACCATGGCGGGCTTCGGGCTGCTGCTCCTGCTTGTACTCTCCGGCGCACTTCTATCTCGATATGCGGCTAGCCCGTCAAGAGAATCGCTATTTGTCACCGTGTTGTGCATTGCACTAGGCTTCTCCGGAGTCACCCTCATCGGCCTACAGAGCCAACGTTGGCTGGCAAAGCCTGCCAACGAAGCGAAGGACCGCGTTATTCGGGTGCTCGAACAAAGTGTTGTGATGTCGCATGCGCAGGCCAAATCAGCCTCGGATGATTGAATTATCTCGACTCGCGCAACTCCAGCACTTTTTGCGCTCCTTACCGGAGTCGTATAACGACCAAGGAGTCTTAAACGCCTATCTCGCTACTGCCTTCGGGATTTTGTTGCAGTTTGTCCTAACCGGAATTCTAAGGAGCTAAACTGCCCGGGGACAGACGACTGGGTAAAGGGGCTCTTCGGATCTGAGCGTGGTTGGGGGTAACGGCGGAGTGGGCGTGGCGGTGCGGGGTTGAGGGCGTCGGGGCCTTCAAGATCAGAGGCGACCAAGCACTCCGATCGAAAGCCCCGACGATGGACCACCCTATGTGTGGTTCGGGCGCGCGCTGGTGCGCCCGGGCCGACGCTATGTTCGACGTTCCCCGGATGCACGTCCTCGCCGTCGCGGTCGACGAGAAGGACCGGCTGGTGCTCACCGTGGAGTCCGACCAGGTCGAGCACGGCTGCCCCAGCTGCGGTGTGATCGCGGTTGGCCACGGCCGCCGAGTTCATCTGCTGCACGACGCACCCTGCTTTTGGTCGAGTGACCCTGGTGCGCTGGCTGAAGCGGATCTGGCGATGTCGGGAGCCGATGTGTAGGACGGCGACGTTCAGCGAGGAGCATGACCTCGCGCCTGCTCGGGCGGTGCTCACGACTCGGTCGGTGGCCTGGGCGACCGACGCGCCCAGCCACGACGACACCACCGTGTCGGCGCTGGCCCCCATCTCGGCGTGGATTGGCACACCTGCTGGGATGCCATCGAGGTCGAGGCGAAGGCCCGGGTCGGGAAGAAGGAGCGGCTGGCCGGAGTGAAGACCCTGGGGGTCGATGAGCACGTCTGGCGGCCGTCGCGGATGGGCACCGACCGAGCGGTCACCATCATGGTCGATCTGACCCGTGACCAGGATGGATGCCTGCACGCGCGACTACTCGACGCCGTCGTCGGCCGGTCCGGCACCGCCTACAAGAGGTGGCTGAAGGCCCAGCCGGATGGGTTCACCGGGCAGGTGGAGCGGGCCGCGCTGGACCCGTTCCGCGGTTACGCCAACGCCATCCGCGACGAGCTACCCGACGCGGTTGCAGTTCTCGACGCCTTCCACGTGGTGCGGCTCGGCACCCAGGTCGTCGACGAGGTCCGCCGCCGCGTGCAAGCAAGACACGGTAGGCCACCGCGGCCACAAAGACGACCCGCTCTACAAGATCCGCGGCTTGCTCCGCCACGGCGTGGAACACCTCACCGACAAGCAGCAAGCCAAGATCACCGCCTGCCTGAACGCCGGCGACCCGAACGGAGAGGTCAACCTCGCCTGGCAGTGCTACCAGCAGCTCCGCTCGATCTACCACGCCGGCGCTGAGCAGGGCCGGACAATCTGCCACGAGGTGCTGGACAGCTTCCCCAGCTGCCCGATCCCCGAAGTCGCCAGAAGTCGCCAGGCTCGGCCGCACCCTCAACGCGTGGCGCCAGCAGGTGCTGACGCGGCATGCGCCGGGCTCAGGTCGCGGTCGCGCACTCCATCTTGGTTGCCGCCTACTGGATGCTGAAACGCGACGAGCCCTACCACGACCTCGAGGCTGACTGGCACCGCCGCCGCAACGACCAAGCCCACACCCGCCGACTGGTCGCCCAGCTCGAACACCTCGGCCACACCGTGATCATCAACCCAGCCGCCTGAACACTGCCCGTTGGTGCAGCGTCGAGCCACCCGCCCGGCGCTACCGCAGCATGCCCAGTGGATCTTTGAGTCAGTCGGGGGTACGTGACACTGGGTCGGAACGCTGGTCGTGATCGCTCAGTTGGCCTGGTGCCTTAGGGCTGCGGGGGTCGATTGACTGAAAGGGTGGGTGACGTGAGGTGAAGGCGGTCGTCTACGACCGGTACGGGTCCCCCGATGTGCTGTGGGTTCCGCTACCTTCGCCCGCCGCCGGCCAGGTGCGGGTCAAGATCGCCGCGACCTCAGTCAACCTCAGCGACTGGG
>JBKOZG010000229.1:0-9983 GCA_046725775.1 Actinomycetota bacterium
CAAGCTCGATACGGTCTGGCGCGGAGTCTCACTCGACACCCTGCTCGCCGACATCGAGACCGAGGCAGACTTCGCGCTGGTCCACAGCTACGGGGGTTACAGCACCAACCTGCCGCTGGAGGATCTGCTCGACGGTAAGGCATGGGTTGCTTATGAGTACGAGGGCGAGGATCTGGCCCCTGAGCACGGTGGACCCGCTCGGCTACTCGTCCCCCATCTGTACTTCTGGAAGTCAGCCAAGTGGGTTCGCGGCATCGACCTGATGCTGCAAGACTCCCCCGGCTTTTGGGAGCAACTCGGCTACCACGACTACGGCGACCCATGGCGCGAGCAGCGATACCAGGGGGATTGAAGGTCCGCCGCGCCTGGCGGCCAGCCCATCTGGTGGAACGGCGGCGTGAGACCGAGAGCGCCTCGACGCTGGTTCTCGAGGTGACCGGTTGGCCCGGACATCTGGCTGGGCAGCACATCGACGTGCGCCTGACCGCGCCTGACGGCTACCAGGCTGCCCGCAGCTACTCGCTCGCCGCGCCTACGGATGGCGACCGGATCGAAATCACGGTGCAGCGGGTACCAGACGGCGAGGTATCGAGCTATCTCGCCGACGAAGCCAGGACCGGTGACACGGTCGAGGTGCGGGGACCGGTCGGCGGTTGGTTCGTGTGGCAGCCAGAAGACAACGCTCCGGTACTGCTGGTGGCGGGCGGGTCGGGTGTGGTACCGCTCATGGCGATGATTCGGTCTCGCGACGGAGTTAGTCCCACACCGTTCCGGCTCATTTACTCCGTACGGACTCCCGAAGATCGGATCTACGATCAAGAACTTCGCAGTCGTGCGACCCAGGACAGCGGGCTCGACATCACCTTTCTTTACACGCGCACGGCGCCCGCGGGCGAAACGCGTTCGGTCGGGCGGATAACCGCGGAGGATCTCATCAGGTACGGCTCGCCGCCTGACTGGGAGCCGACCTGCTACGTCTGTGGGCCTACGCCATTCGTCGAGACGGTGGCGGATCTGTTAATCGACCTAGGGCACAACCCGGCGCGGATCCGTACAGAACGGTTCGGGCCGACTGGCCCATAATCATGAGGTGACTGAGAGATGAATGAGCAAACGGCGGTCTACGACGGGAATACCTTGGCCGGCCCGCTGTCGGAGGTGTTCGCCGTTGAGCTGACGACCGCGGCCGGCCGATGCAGGAGCTGCGGTACAACCTCCGAATTGGCCACGTTCCGGGTCTATGGCCCTGACCCGGGTTTTGTGGGACGTTGTCCACATTGTGAGGATGTGCTGTTGCGACTGGTGCGTACGCCCGAGGCACTGTGGCTGGACTTCAGTGGGGTGTCCGCCTTGCGGATCCCGATGCCAACCGACTAGCACGTTCAACGCGGTCCTCGGGGCGCTGGCCGCGCAGCGGTGGTCGAGAACCCGACGACCGTCGCATACCTCACCGCCGAGACTGACGTGTTCACCCTTCTCGCGCTCATCATTCTGGCGTGGGTGCTGGTTAGGCGCCCGGCCACTCGCAAGGAAGATCAGCTTGCGCGGGATGCCACTGGCAGCCAAGACGGCAGCTAGCTCCATTCCCGAAACTCGGCTGACAACTTGTCCATGATGGCATCAAGATCAGAATCGAGGTGCTGCCGCGATGGATCTTCGTCGTGCCAGGCAATGATCTCAGGCGCAGCCTGCTCGAGGTTGATCGTGGCGACATAGTCCGGTACCACGCTGCGCAGCTTGGAGTTGTCGAAGGTAAGCGAGTGCGCACTGTCTCCGAGCAGAGCATCACCCCAGTGCGGGTAGGTGGCAGCGATCACGTCGGACGGCACATGGACGATCCTCGCCTCGGCACCGGCCGCATTCGCCAAGATCATGGTGATCTGATTCCAGGTCAGCACATCATCGGAGGTGATGTGGAAGGCCTCCCCGATGGTCCTTGTATTGCCAAGCAATGGAACGAAACCCTTGGCAAAGTCGTCGCTGTGCGTCAGGGTCCATAGCGAGGTACCGTCGCCTTGCACGATGACCTCCTTTCCATGCCGCATCCGCTCCACTAGGGTCCAGCCGGCGTACGACGGGACCGACGTGCGGTCGTAGGTGTGGGATGGCCGGATGATCGTTGCGGGAAAGCCCTCCTCCCGGTAAGCGCGTACCAGCCGATCCTCGCAGGCGATCTTGTCCCGCGAGTATTGCCAGAACGGGTTGCTGAGCGGTGTGGACTCGGTCACCGGCACCCGCGCCGGCGGGGTCTGGTACGCCGAAGCGGAACTGATGAAGACATACTGGCTGATCTTGCCGCGGAAATGCTCGAGGTCGGCTTCGATGTGATCTTGCCTGAAGGCCACCCAATTCACCACCACGTCGAATTCCAGCCCACCGAGCGCATCCTGCACTGAGGCCGGGTCGCGTACGTCGCCATGCAGGATGGTCACCTCGGCGGGCAGCGGCCGGAGCTGGGTCGCGCCGCGATTCAGCGCGTACAGGTCGATACCGCGCCGTACCGCTAACCTGCAGCACGCCGAGCTGATGATCCCGCTGCCCCCAATGAACAGGACTCGGAGTGCGGTCGCCACGGGCGGTTAACCAGACCTGCGCGATGATCCGACCCCGGCCACCCTCGAGAGGCCATCGATGGCGGCTACCTCCTCGGCCGAGAGCTGGATTCGTGCTCCAGCGGCGTTGGAAACAATGCGCTCGCGATGTGACGACTTGGGGATCACGACAAAGCCGTGCGCCATGTGCCACGCGACGATCACTTGCGCGGTAGTTGCGTCGTGCTTGGAAGCGATCGAAACAAGCGTCGGGTCACTCAGGTTGCTCACCTTGAACGGGCTGTACCCCTCCAGCACAACTCCGCGCTGCTGCAGCCCGGAGACCACACCCGGGTCGTACAGCGCTGGGCCCCAGCGGATCTGGTTGACCTCAGGCGTCGTTCCTGTTGCCTCAGTCAGTTCATCGATCTGGCGCAGCGAGTAATTGCTCACGCCGACCGCTTTTGCCAGACCGTTCTGCCGCGCCCTGACGAGCTGCTCCCAGACCCGGGGCGCTGCCCTACCTCTGGGCGGCCAATGCACCAGCCAGAGATCGACGTAGTCCACGCCCAGCTTTGACAGGCTCTCCTCGAGGGTCTGACGCTCCCGACCAGCACGGTCGGGAGGCAGCTTGGTCGTCACGAACACCGCACCCCGAGCAAGTGTGGACGAGGCCAAAGACTTTCCGATGCCGGACTCGTTGTGGTAGGCCGTCGCAGTATCAATGTGCCGGTATCCGGCTTCCAGTGCTTGGGCGGTCACCTGCTGCGCCGCAGAATTGCTGACCTGCCAGGTGCCGAATCCGAGCAGCGGCATGAAGCCGTTGCTCAACACGGCATCCGGTTGTGCGTAGTCGTTGGTCGTCATAGTCGCACGCTATCCGAGCGGCCGATCGAGTACCTCGGTCGCGGCTCCAGACGCGTCAGCGGACACCGAGGAGATGTTGTAGCGCGAGGCGTTGGATGTGAGCGAAGCCGTAGCCCTGAGTGCGGGCCGGCTCGAGGTCATAGTTCTCGTATGCGCCGGGATCGGTCAGGAGCTCCTGGTAGGTCTCGCCATCATTGAGGGTCGGCTGGCTGAGCTCACCGACTCGGCCTGCCTCGAGCGCATCCTGTACCTCACGATCCGCGCGAAAGGCGCGTGCCCGATCGCGCAACATCAGATAGAGCTCCATGTTGGCGCGAGCAGACTCCCAGACACCGTCCCTGTTCTCGGTACGCAGCGGCTTGTAGTCAAAGTGCCGAGGCCCGTCGTAAGCCTGCCCGCCGCCCGGTGCCCCATTCTCAAGCAGGTCGACGGTGGAGAAAGCTTGCAGCAGGTCGCCGTGGCCGAAGACCAGGTCCTGGTCGTAGCGGGGACCCTTCTGCCCGTTCAGGTCGATGTGGAACAGCTTCCCCGCCCACAGCGCCTGCGCGATCCCGTGGGTGTAATTGAGGCTTGCCATGTGCTCGTGCCCGACTTCAGGGTTAATGCCGACCATGTCGGCGTGTTCCAGCTCATTGATGAACGCCAACGCGTGGCCGATGGAGGGCAGCAGGATGTCGCCTCGCGGCTCGTTCGGCTTCGGCTCGATCGCGAACCGCAGCCCGTAGCCGCGGTCGATTGAGTATTGAGCGAGGGTGTCCAGCGCCTCGCGATACCGGTCAAGCGCTGCCCGGACGTCCTTGGCGAAGTCGACCTCCGAGCCTTCTCGGCCGCCCCAGAAGACATAGATCTGCGCGCCCAGTTCGGCGGCGAGGTCCATGTTCCGCATCACCTTACGGATCGCGTACCGCCGCACACTCCGGTCGTTGCTGGTGAACCCGCCGTCTTTGAAGACCGGGTCGTAGAAGAGGTTGGTGGTCACCATCGGCACCACCATTCCGGTCTCCTCGAGGGCAGTCGTGAACTCATCGATGATCCGCTGCCGCTCGGAGCTGCTGCTGCCCGGCGGGATCAGGTCGTCGTCGTGAAAGGTGATCCCGTACGCGCCAAGCTCGGCGAGCTTGTTGACTGCCTCCACGGCAGCAAGCACCGGTCGGGTCGCCTCGCCGAACATGTCCCGGGCTTGCCAGCCGACGGTCCACAGGCCGAAGCTGAACTTGTCCTCCCGCGTGGGCTGCGGTGCCATGACTCCTCCTGAATTGTTTGGGCCGCCCTAGCGGACGGTGACCGGCGTATCCATGATTCTTTCGCCACGGATCGTTCTTCGGCTACCGATCAGTTGCACCGCCACCGGACCGGCGAAGGTGGTGCCGGCCGTGCCGACACGGAACAGCACCTCGCCAGGCTCGACGATCCGTTCCATGGTTCGTCCGGTGAACGACAGCCGGTCGGAATGCACGGTGAAGGACACCTCAGCGGACGCCGCTGGGGCCAGCCGTACCCGGGCGAACCCGATCAGCTGGGTGACCGGCCGGGTCACGCTGGCGACCTGGTCAGCGACATACAGCTGCACCACCTCGTCTCCCGCTCGAGCGCCAGTGTTCCGGACCGTGACGGTCAGCTCGACGCTGCCTGCGGTGTCGAGCTCGACGGCACTGGCGCTCAGGTTGTCGTAGGCGAACGAGGTGTAAGACAGGCCGTGCCCGAACGGCAACGCCGGTGTCGGGTCGAGGTTGCTGACGCCTCCGCTGTTCTGGCCGAGCGGGGGCGCGAGATAGGTGTGGGGCTGGCCGCCCGGATGGCGAGGGACACCAACGGGCAGCTTGCCGGAAGGGTTCACCCGGCCCGAAAGTACGCCGGCCAGCGCAGCACCGCCCTCCTCACCGGGAAAGAATGCCTGCACTATCGCGGCGGCTCGGTTCTGGTAGGCGCCAAGTGCGTACGGGCGACCCGAGATCGCCAAGAGCACGGTCGGCCGCCCAGTCTTCAGGATTGCCTCGACCAGCTCGGGCTGGTGACCCGGCAGCGCGAGGTCCGCCGCGTCACATCCCTCCCCGGATGTGCCGCCCCCGAAAAGCCCGGCCCGGTCCCCGACGGCGAGCACAACCAGGTCCGCCGCCGCAGCCTCCGAGACGGCGGGCGGCACGCCGGACAGGTCTCCCCCGCTGACATTGCAGCCAGGCTCGTAGCCCACCTCGGCCGCCTGGAACTCCGCCCGCATAGCACTCAGCAATGACACGGCAACGACGCCGATGTCCTTGTCGAAGTCTGGGTACTGCGGGATCACGTGATTGGGAAAGGCGTAACAGCCGAAGAACACTCGCGGATCGTCGGCACACGGTCCAATGACCGCAATCCGCCGGACCGGCTGCAGCGGCAGAACGCCGGCTGGGTTGTCAAGCAGGACGATGCTGGACTCCGCCATCCGGCGGGCGATGTCACGGTTTCCAGCGGAGTCGAAATCGATGCCCTCGTTCAGAGGTTCAGGCGACCAGCCTTCGTCGAGCAAGCCGAGCTCCAGCTTTTGGGCTAGCACGCGACGTAGCGCACGATCCACCAGCGCCTCATCAACCCTGCCAGCCTCGATCTCCTTGAGCAGCGGCTGGCCGTAGCACAACGTGCTGGGCAGCTCGACGTCGATGCCGGCCGCCAACGCAAGGGCGGCCGCTTCGCCTTCTGTACCGGCGATCCGGTGCATCAGCTGCAGGAAGGTGACCGCGCCGTAATCAGAGACGACCGTCCCGTTGAAGCCCCAGGCGTTGCGGAGCACATCTGTCAGCAGCACCGGGTCTGAGGCAACGGGGATGCCATCGACATCGGCGTAGGAATTCATCACACTGCGCGCCCGTCCCATCCGGACCGCGTGCTCGAACGGGGGCAATATCTGGTCCGCGAGCTCCCGCGGACCCATGCTCACTGGCGCGTGGTTGCGGGCCGCCTTCGACGCCGCGTAACCGGCGAAGTGCTTGAGAGTTGCGATCACCCCATTTTCCTCCAAGCCACGCACGTACGCCGTGCCCAGCTGGGAGACCAGGTAGGGGTCTTCGCCCAAGGTCTCCTCGACGCGACCCCATCGATAATCACGAACCACGTCGAGCACCGGCGACAGCCCTTGATGGACACCGACGGCCGCCATGTCACGACCGATGGTGGAAGCCATCTCTTTCACAAGCCCTGGGTCGAAGGTGGCGGCCCAGGCCAGCGCCGTGGGATAGACGGTCGCCTGGTAGGTGGTGAACCCAGTCAAGCATTCCTCATGCACGATGGCGGGAACCCCCAGTCGTGTGGACTCGACGAGCTCCCGCTGCAGGTCCCGCACCCGCCGCACGCCCTGCTTCGCCGTCACTGGGCGAGTACCGAAGATGCGGGTGAAGTGACCGAGGCCTTCAGCTGCTGCCGCTGGCCAAGCGAGGTTACGGCTGAAGACGTTCTGCATGGGGGCCACCTCGCCGGTGACCACATCGAAGCCCAGCCACACGCTGCCGAGCTGGGCGACCTTTTCGGCCAAAGTCATCTCGGCGATCAAGGCATCCAGCCGAGCGTCGGGATCCGCCGTGGGATCACGCCAGCCGGTGCCTGGCGACGAGCTCACTGGACCCCGGTGCACGATCATTACCTCGGCGCTCGCCGCCTCGACTGTGCGGTCACCATGGAGTCCGTTGTGTGCTGGGTCATCGACATCGTAGGGCTATCTTCCCGCGACCACATTTGCAACGCCCTGACGGGTACAACGATGAATTCCTCTATTACTGATGAGGGTCCTCAACATCAAAGTCGTGAGGCGCGCTTACCAAGAAGCTCCATCTCCACCGGACTTGTCAGCGTCTCAGCTACCTATAGCCGGCTGAGACGCTGCTGAGTCGGAGGCGTCTCATGATCGTGGTGCGAAGTTTGGCGATGCGGCCAGATCGTGTGCGCTGGGCTGTCGACTGGCTATCGCCGCCGCCATAGAGGTCCGGGCCCGCGAGGCTTCGGATGAGCTCGAGCACCTCACGATCGTCGAGTCCTTGGGAGACCAGCCGCTCGGGTGCTTCCGGGTCGCGGGTGAACACGTAGAGCCGATCGCGCTGCCTGGCGAGGACGATGTCAGCGCTCAGCTCCGGGGTCTCGGTACTGCCCGATGCGGAGTACTGGGTCACCGTCACCCGCGCACTTTGCTCCGCCGCCCCGAGCACCTGGTCCGGGTCGGCGGAGTCAGGCTCCGGGTCACCGCTGGGGAGCCGTTCACGCAGTCGTTGAAGCGCCTCGTCGATCTCCCGGAGTGAGAGCTCGTGTACGCCGATTGCGTCGATCAGCACCTCCAGGGCCACCCCCTCCGGCTGCGGTAGCAGCAGGGTCCGCCACGGCTCCCCCGGCTCGGTGCCGGTGACGCGAGCATCGATGACGGATCGCGCGCGTTGCTGGAATACCACGGCGATGCCCAGGTCGCCACGGACCTGAAGGCGGTCCGTTCCCGGCAAGGCCACCAGGAGCTGCCGCGCGGCCAGCGACCGCACGGCCTCGGCAACCTCTTCCTCGGACGGCATCTGGTCGAGGAAGTCGACGACGGCATCGACCGCCACCATCTCAGCGAGGCTGTAGCCGCCCAGGGGCACCGGTCCGGTGCTCACCAGGTGCAGCACCGCATCGATCAAGCCCGGCGGGAGACGAACGTCTGACTGAGTCTCTGTCATGACTCCTTCTGGGCTTTGGTGGGGACGCGGGCGGCGAGGCTCAGGACTCGGTCCCCCACCTTGATCCCGATCGGTCGGGCAGCCGCCGCAACCGGCAACGTCCAGCGGTCCGACCGCCCGACGCCCGACAACAGCTGGCGGGCACTGGATGCTGCAGACTCGGTGACCCATACCTGGGAATTGCTGAACAGCCCCCGACCCCGCCCTGGCCCGGGTGCCAACTCCACCAAAGGGTCCTCCCGCAGCGGCCCGAGGAACCGGCGGACGAGATCGGAGTGCGTATGGCGCGTGTTGTGGACGACCTGATCTTCAGCGTCCAGCTGGGTGAGGGTCGCGGTCAGCTTGCGAGTCGTGCCGTGCGGCAGCGGCACCGTCGTCATCAGCTGAGGCGAGAGGTACATTGGCCGCCGCTCGGTGACCGCGGAGAGTCCCCACGGCCCGACGTTGCGCTTGGTGACGCGGTAGACGACGAAGTCCACAAGATGCAGCACGTCATTCCAGGTGGGCAGCCGGTGACTCGCGCCGAAGGCCGCCGGGGTCTTTTCCAGCTGCATCCAAGTGCCGTTTGCGGTACGGCCATGCAGCTTCTCACGCACCAGCGGCCCGTGCATGCCCAGATCCGGATAGAGCTGCTTGTCCACCGTGCGATGGTGGCTCGACAGCCGCTGCCGGGTGACCTTCGGAAACTTCCAGCGCTCGTACAGATCCGGGTCGTCGACAAGTACGTGCCCGCCGTACAGCACGTCACGAAGTTGATTGACGTCGAGGCCGTGGCCCTCGAGATCGGCGAGCAGCGAGGCCTCGTTCGGCGTGAGACTCGTGGCCGCCTGGACTAGGCCGCGCCGGTAACGACCGTGACGGGTGGTCAGCTGTATCAGCAGGCGCACCCGAGTGCGGATGCGTTCGGCCTCGTGCTCATTGGCCTCGGCGGGTTTTGCGGTCATGCTCGTCAACCTGCCTGGCATCTGGTCAGGCTACTGCTGACCAGTCAGTCGGTACCGCAGCCAGGCGCTTGATCAAGTCTGTGGCTCAGGGCTTATGACCCGCGAGTGGTGTCGGGCTTGTTGGGGTGCTCGTCAAGGGCCGCGGAAGTGCACGAACACCGCACTCGGGTCTGCTCCCAAACCAGCTGACAAGATCGGCCACCATCAATACTGTGACATCGCCGCGAGGGATGCGAGCCAACACCCTCGTCGGCGGTAGGAGAGATGTGGCCACCACAGCTTCCGGCACAAACGATCCGGACCGCACACCGGATCGTTTGGCCGCCGGGCTCGCCTTCGCCTTCATCGTCCTCCTTTTGGCGACCGAATTGGTTCTCACACTGCCTGATGAGGCCGGCAGCCCGACCTATGTTGCCCGGTTCTATGCAGAGCATCGAGGAGTCATCATTGCCCTGCAGCTGTTAGCAGTCATTGATGCCTTACTGCTAGGCGGCTATGCGTGGCGATTAGGTTCCGTCGACCGATTTGTCGCCGGGGCAGGCTTGCTGATGGCTTTCTGCGCCTTGGCGCCCACCATGATCACCTTGGTACTAGCCATCGTCGCTGACCCCGCTCATACGAAGACCGCCGCCGAATTGAACATGCTCGAACCCCGCGGAGACGACATTCTCTTTGTCGGAATCGTTGTGTTCGCCTCAACCGTTGCGATTCGGCTCGGTAGAAACAATCCAGCGCTGGGCGTTTTGGCCTTCATCGTCGCGGTCGCCTGCCTACTCCGTCTCATACTCGAGGTGGCCGGCAAGAGTCGTGGGGCTCTCGAAGCCGTGGGTCCGCTGTTATTTGTGGTGCTAATCGCAACAATGGCCGTTCTGAGCTTCCGCGGTGTCCTGCGTGGCGGCCCCAGATGACTTCGTCGATCATCCGAAATCGCCGAGTCATAACGCCTGATCCTGTGGCAGGCACTTTCATAC
>JBKOZG010000143.1:0-32873 GCA_046725775.1 Actinomycetota bacterium
CCTGGTGCTGGACAATCTCGACGGCAATGGAACGCCGGCAGGCATAGAACGCAACGCATACCAGGTGGTCACTGCGACGGACGGGACGCGCCGCATCGCCGTATCTACGCCACTCGACGCGTATTCCTGACAATCCGGCAGCGTCAAACGCCGAGCAGGCGCCCGGGCAGCTGCAGGATGAAAACAACCCAGGAACAGTCCTGATGAGCACGCGCTGCACATGGCGGTGGGCCGGCTACGTCGGGTGCTGGAGGTGCCGGGATTGGTTACAACGATCATAAAGCAGGGCTACCGGACGGGTCCGCCGAAGACTTGCTTCCCGCGCGTCGCGAACGGCCACGAAGATGAACTACCAGTGCGACAGCCGCCAGCAGCACCTGCGCCGCGAGCAACCACGGGTCGCTGGCGTGCCCGCCGAGGTGTCTGTCGACCCCGTGGTTGAAGACATGTAGTGTCCCTCCCACCAGGAAGCCTCCGAGGGCGACTATCAGCGCATCAGTTGACAGCAGACTCAACAGCAGTGCGGCGCCAATCCCGATCTGGAAGGCTCCGGCGTCGTGGATCAGGTGCTCGTTGTACGGCGGGAACGAGATCCAGCTAGCGAACGACCCCGGCGCGATCAGCGCCCATAGTCCAACGGCCAGCATGGATGCACCGCAGACAAGGACAACCAACCTTACGAAGATCCGGCTTACCCGCCCGACTTGCGGCTGCTGATGGAGTGTCCGGTTGAGGTTCGCTTCTTCTGTGGGCATGGCGCCTCCGTTCACGCGCTCTTTGTTCAGTGTGACGCCAGAACGATCGCCGTTGTGACACGGAGGCGTCATTCCCCACGTCTTCCATCTCAAGATGGCCTACGACGGCCTGATACGAGGATTCGACCCTCGTTTGTCATCTTGAGGCAGCAAACGCGCAGCGGAGATGTCACGCCGAGACGGGCTGCGACGTCTATTAGTCGCAAGATCCTGTCCGACATCTGAGGAGCCAACGCATGTCTCGCATCCCGCTAGATCACAGACCAACGCCGCTGCTTCGGATCGCTGAGATCTACAGCAAACGCCGCTATGGCGCGGTGCTGGAACCGGGTTTGGCTTTGCTGCACAACCGCAAAGTGCTGATCACCTTGATCGCCTACGAGAACAAGGTGGCACGCTGGGACACTCTGGACCCAACGGTGAAGGCCGTGGCCACTCTGGCTGCAGCGGCCGAGATCGGCTGTGGCTGGTGCCTGGACTTCGGATTCTGGGAGTCGTTCCACCGTGGGGTTGACCCCGTGAAGCTGCGTGAGATGACCGAATGGCAGCGGTCGACTGTATACGACGAACGAGAGCGCGCAGCCATCAGATACGCCGTCGCCATGACTCAGACGCCACCAGAAGTGACCGACGACATGGTCGCCGACCTGCGCACCCGATTCAGCGATGCCGAGCTGATCGAGCTGACCGCCATGATCGCGTTGGAAAACCAGCGGTCCCGGACCAACGCTGCTCTAGGGCTGAGTAGCCAAGGCTTTCGCGATTACTGCGACCTGCCGAGCGGCGAGTCGAGATCAACCGCCGCCCAGGCCGGCTGACCAAGCAGACAGGGGCGCGGGATCCCAATGATCACGCGCAGAGAGAATTGATCATGACCAGCAGTACTGCAGAGACCGAGATCTTCGAGCAGCATCGCAGGCACTTGACCGGAGTTGCCTACCGGATTACCGGATCCTGGACTGATGCCGAAGATATCGCCCAGGACGTGTGGCTGCGTTGGGCAGACATGCACCAGGACGTTGCTAGGCCTCGCAACTGGCTGCTGAGGGTGACGGTCCGCGCGTCGTTGGATCGACTCCGCCGGCTCAAGCGACGCCGCGAGACCTACCTGGGGCCATGGCTTCCGGAACCGATCAGCCTGGCACCGGATCCTGCGGACACCGCGGAGCTTCGCGACACCCTCATGGTCGGGATGCTCCTGGTGCTCGAGAGTTTGTCCCCGCTCGAGCGAGCCGTGTTCGTGCTTCGGGAGGCGTTCGCGTGGGACTATGACGACATCGCCGAAGCGTTGGGCAGGTCACCCGACGCGGTTCGGCAGCTGGCCCGACGAGCCCACCAGCACGTCGAACAAGCCCGGCCCCGCTTTGCGGTCGACGAGCGGCGCGCAGCCGAGAGCACCGAACGGTTCCTGCGAGCGTGCCTGGACGGGGACGTAGAGGATCTGCTCCGGGTGCTGTCTCCCGATGTGGTGATGTACACCGACGGCGGCGGCGAGGCACCGGCACCCAAGCGGGCTTTGGTAGGTACTAGAGAAGTCCTCTCCTTCCTGGCCGGACTGGGCCGTAAGAAGGCGCTCGCCGACGCAACGTACACGCTCGGCCAGGTCAATATGCATCCCGGGATCATCACCACCATCGAAGGTCAGGTGCAAGCGGCCCTCAGCTTCGACTATGACCGCTCCGGCCGGATCGTGGCGATCTACGTGATCTCCGCACCCTCCAAGCTCGCCCACGTCTCCGCCGCCGTTGCAGATCCCCGGAATGGTCGCTGAACTGCCGCCGCGCGTGGGCGTAGCCGGCAGCCGAACGGCAGCAGTAGCTTTGTCGCCGCTGTTGCGGCAGGCCCGGCGCGTGCGGAAACGCATACCATCGCTGCCCGAACCCCTCGGTGAACGGTCGGGCCTCGAACATGCGGCAGGCGAGACGGGCTTGTTGCGGCTGCTCGTGATCGGTGACTCCACGGCAGCCGGGGTCGGGGTGACCAACATGGGTGACGCCCTACCGCCTCAGCTCGCTGCCATCCTTGCCGCGCGCCGCGGCTGCACAGTCGCGTGGACCGTATCGGCGCGGACCGGCGCGACCGCTCGCTTCACAGCAGAGGAGCTTGTGCCGACCGCACCCGTCGAGCAAGACATCGCCGTGGTCCTGATCGGTGTCAACGACGCTTTGAAGATGACACCGCGACAAACATGGCGCGCCAGCATGGATCGGCTGGTCGACGCGCTCCAGAAGCACGTACGGCCGGGTGGCCAAGTAGTCCTCGCTGGCCTGCCGAACCTGTGGCAGTTCCGGGCTTTCCCCCAGCCGCTGCGCGCCGTGCTCGGCTGGCACGGTCGAGCCCTTGACCGGGAGATCCAACAGATCGCCAGACGCAGGCCAGCCGTGACCCGCGTGGCCATGCCGCCGGCGTCGTGGCCAGAGATGTTCGCCGAGGACGGCTTCCACCCCAACGCCGCTGCGTATCGGGCGTTGGCCGCCCACTTCGCCGACGCGCTCACACACGGCTGAGCAGGATTGAGTATGGGTGTTGCCGGACCTGGCAACGGGTCCTAGTCTGGCGGGCACCGAACGGCTTGGCCGATCCGTCAAACCTGTCACAACGGTGCGAGATCTAACCGCACACCGAGCAGCCGCACGGGACGATTGATCTCGAAGCGCGCCAACACCGCCCGGGCACCCGCCTCGACGATCCGCGGGTCGGTTGTCACGTCCGGCAACTTGCTGGTTTTGACCTGGGTGAAGAAGGACCGAGTGCGGACAGTCACACCGACGTGGGTGACCTGCCGCCCGTCGGCTTTGATCTCCTCGCACAACTCGCTGGCCATCGCGGCGACCTCTTGCCCGATTTCATTAGGGTCGGTGAGGTCCTGGGCAAAAGTCACCTGGCGACTCTTCGATCTGGCCAACCAAGGCTCGGTCGTGACAGCCCGTGACGATCCGCCGCGAGCCAGTACCCGAAGGCGTGGACCGATGGTCGGCCCAAACCAGGCAGCAAGATCATCCCGATCAGCCAATGCCAGATCGCTCACCGTGTGCAGCTGGTGCGCCGCGAGTCGGGCCGCGGTCCGCTTGCCGATACCCCAGAGTTCGACGACACCACGGTTGCCCATGATCGAGATCCAATTGCTGGAGTCCAGGCGGTAGATACGTTCCGGCGCCGTCTTGGCGAACCTGGTCGCCATTTTGGCCCGCTCTTTGGTGTCCCCGATGCCCACGGCACAAGTCAGATCAGTGCGATCGTGCATGGTCGTGCGTACGGCCCGAGCAAGCTCCTCAGGGTCGTCACGGCGGGCCCCAATGAACGCTTCATCCCAACCCCACACCTCGACCGCGTACCCGAAGCTCCGCAGAACGTCCATCACTTCAGCCGAGGCAGCGTCGTAGGCCGGATGATCACTCGGTAAGAACACCGCGTCCGGGCACTTGCGGAGCGCCCGCTGCATTGGCATACCCGAGTGCACCCCGTACGCCCGCGCCTCGTACGACGCTGTGGCCACCACCTGCCGCGGCCGCGTAGGGTCACCGTCCCCTCCCACGACCACCGGACGGCCGCGCAACTCAGGTCGTCGCCGGACTTCCACGGCCGCCAGGAAGGAATCCATGTCGACGTGCAGGAGCCACCAGGGCAGATCCTGGGTCGGCGTGGTCACAGTTCTAGACTGCCTGACCTATATGGAAGCCAGGAGATTCAGGACTGGGTCATGGTTGAGCTGTAGCCGCCACCCCGGGGTAGAGCCTGTCGCCGCTGATCGTTTGGTCGCTGGCTGCCACACGGTCCCCCTATCCAGCCGGGCCGAGATCGCTAGCATGCTTCTCGGCGGATGGACCGGCTGATCTTGGCATGCGTGAGGTTGCGATGGTGGTTGACTCGGCGCGTCAAATCCGAGTGATCGTGCTGCCAGAATCGGCTCCCAGCAATGCCGAGATAAGCGAGATCGTCAAGAAGAGCTGGCAAGTAGGGCGGCTTACCCCGGGCAGTCGGCTGGTGCTGCTGACCGCCGCGAGCGGGTACACCGTCGGCACCACTGAGCATGCCCGCCAGTCGCACGAAGCAGCGCTGGCGTTGTATCGCAGTAATCGGTTTCGCCGGGTTGAGGCGGATGTCCCGGTGCCGGTGGACGTTGACCTGGCCGCGGAATCTCTCGAGGCGGCCGGGGACAACCTCTGCGTAGACAATCCCCCGCCGCTGGACTGGGTACACCAAATCCTGAACTGGCCGGAGGCGATGGCGGCGATGTCAGATACCAGCCGCGGTGGTGTCGGCATCAGCATCGGCCAACCCGACTCAGGCTACACACTCCATCCCAACCTGGGCGCTGCCGGCCTGGACCTCAACCGCGACCGCGACGTCATCGACGGCGATGACGACGCACTCGATGATCTTGTTCCCAACCCGCTGTGGCCTTTCCCAACCCCGGACACGGCACGGCGACCGCCAGCGTCGTCGTCGGGCAGGGAACGGCCACGCAAGGGATCGTCGGCCTCGCTGGCCGTTCTCTTCTGGTGCCGATTCGCGCAACCGAGAGTGTGCTGCAGGCATTCGACTCCGATGTGGCGAAGGCCGTCTCACATGCCCGGCAAGTGGGCTGCCACGTCGTGACGATGAGCCTTGGCGGCAAGGGGTTCTTCGGGTTGAAGGGGGAGATACAGCGGGCAGTCGACGCCGGCATGATCGTGATGGCGGCGGCCGGCAACTATGTGAACATAGTGACCGCGCCCGCCAGCTACGACAACTGTCTCGCGGTAGCCGCAACTGGACCAGGCGACACCCTCTGGCCGGACTCCTCCCGAGGGACAGCGGTCGACGTGAGCATGCCCGGCGCGTGCGTTTATGTGGCGGGGTACAACGACAAGGCCCCGATCGTACGGATGGCCAACGGCACCTCGTACGCCGTCGCACACTTGGCGGCGGCCGCCGCGTTGTGGCTGGCGCATCACGGCCGCCAGGTGTTGATCAACAACTACGGAGCGGGGCGCCTGCAGGCAGCCTTTCTTACAGTCTTGCGTTGGCCGGGCGTATGCGTCGTCCCGCCAGGGTGGGATCCCGCTTACGGCGTGGGTCGGGTCGATCTGCTGGCTTTGGTGAACGCGCCCCTACCGGAGTCAGGAGATCTGGTCAATGTGGCAGCCTTCGGCACTCCTGACGTTGACGCCGTGGCGCGGATCGCGGCCATGATCAGCTCCGATCCGGTACGGATGCGAACCCGACTCGCTGAGCTGCTCAAGGTCTCCACGCACGAGGAGCTGAACCAGACCATTGCCGAACATGAGGGCGAACTGGTCTATCTCGCCCTCGCCGATCGGGCATTTGCCAAGTCGTTGATCCAGCCCGATTCGCTCCGTGCGCTCTCTGCCAAGATCAACACTGCCGGCGTGAGCGGCGACCTCGGCGCGAGGCTTGTCGCGTAGGTCGTTCGGGCCACATGCGCGCTATTAACGATCCGTGCGCTCATAGAGAGGTTGATCACGAGCGCGCACAGATGAACCGATAAGAATGCCTCGTGCAAGTAACCACGACTTCCCACGCGCCAGCGAGTCTGTTTCAAAAGATCAGCGACGCCGCTGTGACCCGCGACCACGGCCAACACAATGAACGCCGCGATCATGGGCCGTAAGAGATCCGACCGCGATCTGCCCAATAACGGATGCCCAGCTAATGATCAAGGTCAGCAGCACAAACGGTGCCATCTGCTGGCAAATGTCGCCCAAACATATTCGATGTTGTCCTTAGCTTTTATCACTAGTTTTGGCGTGCGCCGTGAGCATACCGAGCCGCACAGTGACCAATACGGCCACCGGCGAGAGGATCACCTTCCTCGAGGCCTCCGCCGAGCCGGGCGGCGTCGGCGTCGTCGCCGAGATCACCCTTGTGCCGGGCGGTGCCGTTTGTGCCTCACGCTGAGCAACGACGGCCGCACCTGAAGTCACAGTGATCGATTCCTCACTTGCTGAGCAGCCGAGGATTGATCGGCCCTCGGAACAGCTGACTTACTGGTTACAGACTGAAACCCGAGAGGGTCGTGGAGACCCAGCTAGAGCTCGGCGGACGCGCCCCCGCTGCCGCCAAGCGGTAAGGAAGCCAGGATCTTGAAGATGACTGTCATGTGTACGAACGAACTCGATACACCGGCCCCGATTTCCGAGCGACCCTTGGGTGGAGAACGGCCGCGAATCCCAAGCCGGCCGATGGCCGACCCTCATTGTATGGTCGGATTTGGTGGCTGCCGATCGAACCTTCACATGATCGCCTATGCCGTCGCCGATCGGCTTGGTGTCGAGCCCAATGATCTTCGCGAGCGACCAAGGCGGTTTCCTCGGCGGCGAATATGGCCAGACCGGTGATCAAACGCGTTCGTCGCAAGACGGCGGCACGCCAGGCCCATCCGTGAAATCCTGAGGAACCATGAGCGAGTACCCCGATGACCTGGAAGTGGTGCCTAGAAGGCTCCAACCCGGCCAGCGGGCGGAGGTCTGGATCGCCGAGGTCGGTGCCGGATCGGCTGAACTGGTGTATTCCATTGACACGCTGCTTCTGGAGGCACCGAACTGGGCTCCCGACGCTGGCGGACTGCTGCTCAACGGGGACGGGCTGCTCTGGCGCCTCGACTTGGGCCTCGAGGTCGAGTTGAAACGGGTACCTATCGATGACCTGCCGCCGATCAACAATGATCACGTCCTTGACGCCGAGCGCGGTCTGATATACCTGTCGGCGAACGACGGCCACATTTATGTCGCACCGATCGAGGGCGGCAGCGCGAAGCGCGTCACGCATGACGCGAGCCGCTATCACTTCCTGCACGGTGTCAGCCCAGACGGGGCGACGCTGGCTTTCGTCGATCTACCACGCGCGGCCTTCTCGGTTCCCGGTCGGCTTGCATTCCTACCGTCGGCCGGAGGCAAGACGCGCTACCCCGAAGCCGGCAGCAGGCACCTCGATGGCCCGGAATATTCACCGGACGGTGCCTGGCTGTATTTCAACACCGAGGAGTTCGCCAGCCGTCCAGGCCACGCGCAGCTGGCGCGCATACCCGCCGAAGGCGGCCGCATTGAGCGTCTGGTGGAATCGGAGTCGGTTGACTGGTTCCCGCACCTGTCGCCGGACGGCGAACTTGCGAGCTATATCAGCTTTCCGCCGGGCACGCTCGGGCATCCGCCCGACTTAGATGTAGAGGTGCGGTTGGTTCGCACCGCAAATTGGCGCGAGGTCGTGTGGCGCTTCCCGCTACTCGGCGGGCAGGGAACCATCAACGTCAACAGCTGGTCGCCGGACAGCGGTCGGTTCGCATTTGTGGCGTATCCGGTGTAGTACGCGAACCCAGGCGACCCTTCGAATGTGGATTTAGCTCAGACCATCATTTGGCGGGCGGTTGGTGGGATTGGTCGAGGCAGCTTTGTAGTCCCGGACAGGTATTCGTCGACTCCAGCGGCACAGGCGCGCCCCTCGGCGATGGCCCAGACGATCAGCGACTGACCGCGACCGGCATCGCCGCAGACGAAAACACCGTCCACATCGGTGGCGTAGTTCTGGTCGCGCGCCACGTTGCCGCGCTCATCAAGGGATACTCCCAATTGAGAAATCACGGTGTCAGTCTCTGGGCCAACGAAACCCATCGCGAGGAGGATCAGCTCTGCCGGAATTTCCCTTTCGGTCCCTTCGACGGGGATTATCTTTCCCGCGTCGAATCTCACTTCGGACATCCGCAACGAGGCCACGTTGTCGTTGTAGTCGCCGATGAACTCCGACGTCGACACCGAGTAGACCCGCTCCCCCGCTTCCTCGTGTGCCGAGGACACCCGATAGGTCATCGGGTATGTCGGCCAGGGCTGGTGTGCCGGGCGTTCTTCCGGCGGAGTCGGCATGATCTCCAGTTGCACGATCGACTTCGCCTGCTGCCGGATCGCAGTGCCGAGGCAGTCGGCGCCTGTGTCGCCGCCACCGATGATCACAACGTACTTGTCCTTGGCGGTGATCTGATCATCGACGTCGCCACCCAACGCCACTCGGTTGGCCTGCGGCAAGTACTCCATCGCCTGATGAATGCCACCAAGTTCGCGCCCGGGCACCGGCAGCTCACGCCCGATCGTCGAGCCAACGGCCAGTACGATCGCGTCATAGCGCTCCTTCAGATCATCCCCGGTGATCTTGATCCCGACCTCGACGCCGCAACGGAAGTTGGTGCCCTCGTCATGCATCTGCCTGATACGGCGATCAAGCACAGATTTCTCCATCTTGAACTCGGGAATGCCATACCGCAGCAACCCGCCTGGTGCGTCAGCACGCTCGTAGACGACAACTGTGTGCCCGGCACGGGTGAGCTGCTGAGCCGCTGCCAGCCCGGCCGGCCCTGAGCCAACAACCGCGACTCTCTTGCCGGTGAGCCATTCCGGTGGCTGCGGTGTGACCCGGCGCTCGTCCCACGCCTTGTCGATGATCGCGACCTCGACGTTCTTGATCGTCACTGCGTCGCGGTTGATGCCCACGACACACGCGGTCTCGCATGGTGCCGGGCACAACCGGCCCGTGAACTCCGGGAAGTTATTGGTTGCGTGCAGCCGCTCCATTGCTTCGTCCCAGTCGCTGCGCCACACCAGGTCGTTCCAGTCCGGAATGAGGTTGCCCAACGGGCAGCCGGTGTGGCAGAAGGGGATGCCGCAATCCATGCAACGGCCCGCCTGCTCGGAGATGATCGGCAGCACGGCTCGCCCTGGTGTGCCCGGATAGACCTCTTTCCAATCATGAATCCGCTCGGCGACTGGCCGTCGCGCCGCAACGCGTCTCGGCGTCGTCATGAAGCCCCGCGGGTCAGCCATCGCGCTCGCCTTCCTCGGCGCCCTTCGACAAGCTCAGGGCGCAAACCTGCGTACTCACCCGTGGGCTGCTTCCATCATCTTGCTGGTGGTTCCGGCGTCATCGAGCCCCTCCGCCTCGGCTTCCTGCTGAGCAGCGATGACACGCGCATAGTCGCGCGGCAACACTTTGGTGAAGCGTCTGGCGGCTGAGCGCCAGTCGACCAGCAATGACTCGGCGAAGTCGGAACCCGTCTCCTCGCGATGCCGCACGATCAGCTTTCTCAGGAACTCAAGATCGGCATCGGATGGCACGAGCGCGTCGACCATCTCGGTGTTGAGCAGCGTCGGGTCGAGGTCGAGGAAGTAGCCGATGCCACCCGACATGCCGGCCGCCACATTGCGCCCGGTCTTGCCGATTACCACGGCAACGCCGCCGGTCATGTACTCGCAACCATGATCGCCGAGCCCCTCCACCACAGCAATAGCACCAGAGTTGCGGACGCAGAACCGTTCGCCGACCTGCCCCCGGATGAACAGCTCACCAGACGTCGCACCGTACCCGATCACGTTGCCGGCGATGATGTTTTCTGCTGCGTCGAATCGCGCTGTACGCGCCGGCCGCACCACAATGCGGCCACCGGAAAGACCCTTAGCCAGGTAGTCGTTGGCGTCGCCCTCGAGGCGCAGCGTTATGCCCGCGGGCAGGAATGCCCCAAAGCTCTGGCCAGCAGAACCTTCGAAGGTGATGTCGATCGTGCCATCCGGAAGCCCCTCACCCCGTGTGGCTTTTGTCACCTCATGACCCAAGATCGTTCCCACCGTCCGATCCACGTTGTGGATTGGCAGGGAGGCGCGAATGGCTTCACCGGTCTCCAGCGCCGGCCGGCAGATCCGGATCAACTGCTGGTCCAGCGCCTCGGCTATCCCGTGATCCTGAATCGTGACGTTGTGGAGCACCGTTCCCTCGGGGAGCTCCGGCTTGTGCAAGATCGGCCGGAGATTCAGACCGTGTGCCTTCCAGTGCGCCTCCGCCTGCGTGGTATCGAGGACCTCGACGTGGCCGATCGCTTCATCAAGGGATCGGAAACCTAACGCTGCAAGGTGCTCCCGAACTTCCTCGGCAATGAACTCGAAGAAGTTGATCACGAACTCCGGCTTTCCGGTGAACTGGGAACGCAGTTCTGTGTTCTGCGTGGCCACCCCCACTGGGCAGGTGTCGAGATGGCACACCCTCATCATGATGCAACCGCTGACCACCAGAGGTGCGGTCGCGAAGCCGAACTCCTCTGCCCCGAGCAACGCGCCGATGATCACGTCGCGACCGGTTTTCAGCTGACCGTCGACCTGCACCACGATCCGATCTCGGAGGCCATTCAGCAGCAAGGTCTGCTGTGTCTCGGCCAGACCGAGCTCCCATGGGCCGCCAGCATGCTTCAACGAAGTAAGCGGAGCCGCGCCCGTACCGCCATCGTGACCGGAGATCAGCACCACATCCGCCTTGGCCTTGGCGACCCCGGCGGCGACGGTACCGACACCGACCTCGGCGACCAGCTTGACGTGCACCCGGGCGGACGGGTTGGAGCACTTCAAATCGTGGATAAGCTGCTTGAGATCCTCGATCGAGTAGATGTCGTGGTGTGGCGGCGGTGAGATGAGGCCCACCCCAGGCGTGGAATGCCGCGTCTTGGCGATCCACGGATAGACCTTTTGGCCAGGCAGCTGGCCGCCCTCCCCGGGCTTGGCGCCCTGAGCCATCTTGATCTGGAGATCGCTTGCATTGGTGAGGTAATCCGAGGTGACACCGAAGCGGCCCGAGGCGACCTGCTTAATCGCGCTGCGCCGCTCCTGGTCGTAAAGGCGGTCCTTGTCTTCCCCGCCTTCACCGGTGTTGGACTTGCCGCCAATTCTGTTCATGGCGATCGCCAGTGTCTCGTGCGCCTCCTTGCTGATGGAACCATATGACATAGCACCAGTGGAGAATCGCTTGACGATTTCGCTAACCGGCTCAACTTCCTCAATCGGAATCGGCGGGCGATCGGAGGCAAACTTCAGCAGCCCACGCAAAGTCATCAGCCGCACGGACTGCGCATCGATGTGATGGGTGTACTGCTTGAAGATGTCGTAGCGCCCGGAGCGGGTTGAGTGTTGCAGCCGGAAGACCGTCTCCGGGTCGAACAAGTGCGGCTCGCCCTCGCGGCGCCACTGGTACTCACCACCGACGGGCAGCAACCTATGGGCCAGCGGGATGCCGTCGCTCGGGTACGCCGTGAGATGCCGCCTGCGCACCTCCTCCGCGATCTGTTCCAGAGTCACCCCACCGAGCTTGCTCGTCGTGCCGGTGAAGTAGCGGTCGACCACCTGTCGGGAAAGTCCGAGCGCCTCGAAGATCTGGGCGCCGGTGTAAGAGGCAACAGTCGAGACACCCATCTTGCTCATCACCTTGAGCACGCCTTTGCCGAGCGCCTTGATGACATTGCTGACTGCCTTCTCCGGCTCAACGTTGGTGTAGACCTGGTGCCGCGCCAAATCCTCAACCGACTCGATGGCAAGGTACGGATTCACCGCTGCGGCGCCGTAACCGATGAGCAACGCGACGTGGTGTACCTCACGTACGTCGCCTGCCTCCACAATCAACCCGACATGCGTCCGTGTCTTTTCGCGGACCAGATGGTGGTGCACAGCCGCGGTGAACAGCAGCGATGGAATCGGGGCCTGCTCGGCATTGGAGTGCCGGTCGGACAGCAGAATGATTCTGGCGCCATCGGTGATCGCCGCGGAAATCTCGGCGCAGAGCTCCTCGAGCCTGGCGGTCAGCGCGGCAGCTCCACCGTGCACTTCGTAGAGGCCACGGGCCACGTAGGTCTGGTACCCGGGCAGGTCGCCCTCACGATTGATCTTGACGATCTTGCTCAGTGCATCGTCATCCAGCACCGGGAACGGCAGCACCAACCGTCGACATGACGCTGGGCTGGGGTCAAGAAGGTTACATTCCGGACCGATGGTGTTGTACAGCGAAGTCACCAGTTCTTCGCGGATCGCATCCAACGGGGGGTTGGTCACTTGCGCAAAGAGCTGAGCGAAGTAGTCGAACAGTAGCCGTGGTTTGTCACTCAGTGCCGCTAATGGTGTGTCGGTGCCCATGGAACCGAGCGGCTCGACACCAGTGGAGGCCATCGGCGCCAAGATCAGCCGCAACTCCTCTTCGGTGTAGCCGAAAACCTGCTGACGACGTGTGACCGAGGCATGGGTGTGGACCACATGCTCCCTATCGGGCAAGTCGGACAGCAGGATCCTTCCTCCGATGAGCCACTCACCGTACGGCGCGGCCGCCGCGAGCTCAGCTTTGATCTCCTCGTCGGACACGATCCGATGCTTGTCAAGATCAACAAGAAACATCCGGCCGGGCTGCAGTCGACCTTTCTGCACGATCTTGTCCTGCGGGATGTCTAGCACCCCGGCCTCTGAGGCCAGCACCACCAAGCCGCCCTCGGTCACCCAAAAACGTCCAGGACGCAGGCCGTTGCGATCCAGCACGCCGCCCACCACGGTGCCGTCGGTAAACACCACTCCGGCGGGGCCGTCCCAGGGTTCCATCAGGCAGGAGTGGAAAGCGTAGAACTCCCGCCGGGACTGGTCCATCTGTGCGTTGTTCTCCCAGGCCTCGGGAATCATCATGAGCATGGCGTGCGGTAGCGAGCGCCCACCAAGGTGGAGAAGCTCTACAACCTCATCGAACGATGCGGAGTCGGACGCGTCAGGGGTACAGATCGGGAACAAGCGGTCCAGGTCTCCGGGAATGACATCGCTGGCCAGCAAAGCCTCGCGGGCACGCATCCAGTTGCGATTGCCCATCACGGTGTTGATTTCTCCGTTGTGGGCGATCATCCGGTAGGGATGGGCCAGCTCCCACGCCGGGAAGGTGTTGGTGGAGAAGCGCGAATGGACCACCACGAGGGCACTCGCCATCCGCTCATCCAGCAATTCGGGGAAGACCTGAGGCAACTGTGCGGTGGTCAGCATGCCTTTGTAAACAATGGTCCGGCACGATAGGGACGCGAAGTAGATGCCAGTCTCGTGCTCGGCTCTGCGCCGCAGACAGTAGGCCAATCGGTCTAACGCGATGCCCATAAGTGGGGCGGCCTTGGCAGTGAGGAACAGCTGTTCGAAGTAGGGCATGTTGGACCTGGTGAGGTCGCTAAGCGTGGAGTCGTTCGTTGGCACCCGGCGCCAGCCGAGGACTGACAGGTTCTCTTCCGATGCGATCTGCTCAATGCTGGCCTTGGCCTTAGCGGCCAGCTCAGGGTCAGTGGGAAGGAATGCGTTGCCGACCGCGTACTCGCTCTGTCGGGGAAGTTCGAAGTCCACCTCGCCGCGGAAGAAGCCGTCGGGTATCTGCAGCAACATGCCGGCGCCGTCGCCGGTTTTTGGGTCCGCGCCAACCGCGCCACGATGGTCCAGGTTGCGCAACGCCTCCAGGCCCTGGCGGATGATGTCGTGGCTGGCGACTCCGGTCAGGGTCGCGACAAACGCAACGCCGCACGAATCGTGTTCGAACGCCGGATCGTAGAGGCCCTCTGCCTTGCGGACCCTCGAAAGAGCATGAGCAGTTGTCATGAACAAACTCCCGTCGTCCAGCCACTAGCAGAGTTGGGGCCTCTGCCACGGGTCAGGCTGAGCGGCACGGCTTCGGGGCAAAGAGTGCGCGCTGCAGAGCTTGCGGGACAACATTGGCCCAAAGTTGATGGCAAGGGTAACGCACCGGACCGGTGTCGCGGAACGCGTTAGATTGCCGCGTCCTTGTCGGCCTTGCGGTCCGCGACATCCACCTCGTCGCTGGATGGCTGGCTGCTTGCAGGGACCGGCTCCACACCCGCCGTGACTCCTTCGACAACCTCTTCGCGACCGGGTCTGTTGCGGATAAGCCAGATGAGCCATACCAGCGCGACGAGGAAGCCGATCAGCGCGGTGTAGTTATTGAGCCGGAATCCACCGATTTCATTGACAGTGTCGATCCGCAGCGCCTCAATCCAGAACCGACCGGCGCAGTACAGCATGACGTAGAGCGCGAAGACCTTACCGTGGCCGAGCCGGAACCGCCGGTCCAGCCAGACCAGCAGGACCGCGGCCCCAAGATTCCACAGGATCTCGTACAGGAAAGTCGGGTGGAATATGGCGAACTGGGCGTAGGCCGCCGGGCGGTACTGCTGGGCGATTTCCAGCCCCCACGGCAATGTGGTCGGTCGGCCGAACAGCTCCTGGTTGAACCAGTTGCCCAGCCTGCCGATGGCTTGGGCCACCAGGATTGCTGGTGCGATGGCATCGAGCACCGCGGGGAAGGCGATCTTGCGACGCTGTGCCACCAGGTAGCCGCCGAGAACGCCGAACGCAATGGCTCCCCAAACCCCGAGCCCTCCTTGCCAGATCTTCAGCGCATCCAACGGCTGCCGGCCTGGGCCGAAGTAGAGCTGGTAGTCGGTGATCACGTGGTAGAGACGCGCGCCGACAATCCCGAAAGGCACGCCGACCACGACCATCAGTTCCATGCTGTCGGCCGTGCCGCCACGGGCCTGCCACCGCCGCGTCGCGATGATCAGGGCGACGATAATCCCGGCAATGATGCACAGCGCGTACGCGCGGAGCGGGAATGCACCGATGTACCAGATGTTCGTGCTAGGGCTGGGGATGGACAAGACGGTGGACGCCCACCTGTCCGTCACCACAGTGTCCCCATGACGCCCACTCTTCCTTCGCTCACGTCCGTGACGGCAACCCTACGTGAGTCAAGGATTCCTGGGGCACCTCGGCTATTTCTCGGCCGCACTCGTGATCATCGTTTGCAGCGCTTCTGGGGTCAGCTTCGTGATGTCTACCGGCTCGCCATTGATGAACATGGTCGGCGTGGCGCTGACTCCGTTCTTTTCCGCCGCGGCCCCGATCGAGGACACCCAGCCGGCATGGGCCTTGCTCGTCACGCAAGTCTGGAACGCCGCCGTGGGCAATCCGCCAACCTTGGCTGCGAGCTCGATCAGCTGCTCATCTCTCCATTGCAACGTGTGGTTGGCAAACAAACCCAGATAGTAGTTCTGACCAAAGCCTGCTTCAGCCGCGCAGGCCATTGCGTTGGCGGCGGCCACCGAACCATCGTCGATGAAAGCCATTGGATAAAGCTCGACCCGCGCTGCCCCACTCTGTTGAGCCTGCGTGATGACCGGCCCGAACTGGTCCTCGAACTCGGCGCAGTGCGGGCAGTGGAAGTCCTCGTACAAGCTAATGGTCGCTGGCGCCTGGGACGGCCCGAGAACGATCGGGTTTCCGTTTGTGATGGTGACTGGACTGGCCGACACGGAACTGGAAGGTGCGACCGATGGCGATCTGTTGGTACGCCACGCCTGGAAGCCGATTCCAGCGGCGACCACGACCAAGACGAAGCCCACGATCACTGTGATCAGGATGCGCTGGTCACGCTTGCGGGCTGCAGCTTGCTCGGCAGCCAGCCGGGCACGCTCACGGGCGTTCATGTTCTCGGATCCAGCGTGAGCCGGCTGCGTGGTTGCCATATCAGCCACAAAGCGAGCAGTAGCAGACCTGTGTCGCGAACCAGTTCTACGCCGTAGGCCGTCTGACCCGGTTCCACCGCACCACCACCACCGAAGCAGCCGCAGTCGATGCTCAGGCCTCGCGCCGCAGCGGACACCACACCAGCGATGAAGATCACGAGCAGCGTCGCCGCGCCTCCCGCGACAGCTCGGGTGGCGATCCCAGCCAGCAGCAACAGGCCTAATGCGATTTCGGCGAACGGCAGGCCCCATCCAACGATGGTGGCGAGGGAGGCTGGCAGTAGCTGGTAAGCACGCACCGCTGCCACTGATGACTGCGGATCGATGGCCTTGAGCACTCCAGCAACCACGAAGACACCACCGACCACAAGTCGCGCTCCGGTGGAGATCCAACGGGCGGCCGCGGCATACCGCAGTGCGGTAGTAGTGGGAGCGCTCAACGTGACCGTTCCACCAGGAGAGCAAAATCATCTTTCAGCGCACCGACCGGAGTGCCTGGCGTCCAGATCACCACTCCGGAGTTGCGACTGAATCCGATGACCTGCGCTGAGTGTCCAACCTCGTAGCCGCCGCTCGGCAGCTTCTTCAGCCCCTCGATCTCTACACCCACCTCGCTGGCGGCGCGTTTGATCGTCGACATAGGGCCAGTCAGCCCCACGAAGGTGGGATTGAACCGATCGAGATAGCGCCGAATCCGCTTTTCCTTGTCGCGGGCCGGATCTGTCGTGATGAAGATCAGCTGGATCTGGTCTCGATCGGCCGGGGTCAGTCGCTGCAGAGCCAGTGAGACATCGGAGAGCACGGCAACACATACGTCCGCGCAATGGGTGTAGCCGAAGAACAGCAGGGTCACCGGCTTGGAGGGGGTGGTGACGAGGTTGTACGGCCGTCCCGACGTGTCGGTGAGGGAGACCTCAGGCATCGCATACGGCTTCGGCAGTGAGGAGCCGCCGCTGTACCCCGCCGGATCGGGGTTGCGCTGAGCCATGGGAGCAGTCGGCGCCGGCGTACAGCCAGCGAACAGAAGCAGCACTCCAACCGCCAGCAGCGAGCAGGCCACGATGCTCCGCCGTGCCATGTCTGAGGCCGTGATCACCGACGATGTGCTGCCGGAGCGTCCGGTACCGCTCACGTCCCGACTAACCCTGGCGATCGCTGTGAAGTTCCCGATTCCGCCCCAGGCGAATGGTCACTGTTGCGCTCGCCGCGACCGGAGCGTACGCCAGCGGCAAGATCAGCGACGACGGTGCGGAGTCCGCTCAGATCCTCAGGGTGCCCCGCGTCTTCGGCGTCCAGCAGCGCCTTAACCAGCGCGGAACCGACAATCACCAGATCGGCGAAACTGGTCACTTCGCGCGCTTGCTCGCCATTGGATACCCCTAGGCCGACTCCGACAAGGGCGGACGAATCCACCTCCCGCACCCGCCGCACCAGCTCCGGAGCGGCCCCTGAGGTCTGCGCCCGAGTGCCGGTCACGCCCATCAACGAGGTGGCATAGACCCACCCGCGACAGGCTGCCACGGTTGAGGTGAGTCGCTCGTCGGTCGATGAGGGCGAGACCAAGAAGATCCGGTCCAGACCGTGTGCATCAGAAACCGCGAGCCACTCCTGCGCCTCATTCGGAGTGAGGTCCGGGGTGATCATTCCCGCTCCCCCAGCGGAGGCAAGATCGCGCGCGAAACGGTCGGCGCCGTACCGCTCAACGAGGTTCCAGTACGTCATCACCACCGCCGGGACGCCGCGACTTGCCACAGTTTCCACCGCAGTAAATGCGTCCCGGGTCCGTACGCCGCGCTCCAGCGCCTTGGTTCCGGCGCGCTGGATCGTCACCCCGTCCATCATGGGATCGCTGTACGGCAGGCCGACTTCGACGAGGTCGACGCCCTCAGCCTCACCTTCTCCGGTGAGCGCCTCGAGGGCTTGCAGCGAGATATCCACCGTCGGATAGCCCACATGGAGGAATCCTGCCAACCCTCCGCGACCCTGTGCTCGGACTTGGAGCAGCAGCTGCCCCGTGTGCCCAGGATCGATGCTCACCGCTCGGGTCCGGTGCCGGTCGGGCCACCCGCGGACTCCGATGCCGTGCCAGCGGTGTTCAGGCCGAACCAGCTGATCGCGGTATCCACGTCCTTGTCGCCGCGGCCCGAAAGGTTGACCAAGATCAACGGCCGCTCCCCGGCCTTGCCCGTCCGCAGACGAGGACCCAGCTTCAGCGCCCCAGCAAGGGCATGCGCCGACTCGATCGCCGGAACAATGCCCTCAGTGCGTGACAGCAGCCGGAAAGCATCCATCGCCTCGGCATCGGTAATCGCCTCGTATTGTGCGCGGCCGATCCGGTGCAGCCACGAGTGCTCGGGTCCAACGCCCGGATAATCCAGTCCGGCGGAGATGGAATGGGACGCCTTGGTTTGCCCGTCCTCGTCTTGGAGCACAAAGGTCCGCATGCCGTGCAGCACGCCGATCTCTCCCGCCGAGATGGTGGCCGCGTGCCGCCCCGTCTCGAGCCCCTCACCGCCTGCCTCGAAGCCATAGAGCACAACATCAGAGTCGGGGATGAAGTCGGCGAAGATGCCCAGCGCATTGGAGCCACCGCCAACACATGCGGCGACCGCATCGGGCAGCCGGCCGTACCGCTCCAAAAGCTGAGCCCGAGCCTCGGCGCTGATGACACGCTGAAACTCACGGACCAACAGCGGGAAGGGGTGCGGACCGGCGACACTGCCAATCATGTAGTGAGTGTGGTCGACGGAGGCGACCCAGTCGCGCATCGCGTCGTTCATCGCGTCCTTCAAAGTCTGGGTACCAGACTCGACTGCGATCACCTCAGCACCCAGCAAGCGCATCCGGGCGACGTTAAGGGCCTGCCGTTCGGTGTCGATCTTGCCCATGTAGACGGTGCAGTCGAGCCCGAACAGAGCGGCGGCGGTGGCAGTGGCGACCCCGTGTTGACCCGCGCCGGTCTCGGCAATCACCCGTGTCTTACCCATCCGTCGGGTGAGCAGTGCCTGACCGAGCACATTGTTGATCTTGTGCGAGCCTGTGTGGTTCAGGTCCTCTCGCTTCAACACGATGACCGGGGTCACTCCATCCGGTGTTGCAGTGGCGTGCTCACTAAACCGTTTGGCCTCGGTGATCGGGCTCGGTCGTCCGGTGTAGTCGGCCAGCAGCTCGCCCAGCTCGGCCGTGAAATCGGGATCGGCCATGGCCGCGTGGAATTCTCGCTCCAGCTGCAGCAGCGCTGCGAACAGCGCCTCAGGTACGAACCTGCCGCCGAACTTGTCGAAATGGCCGCTTGCATCGGGTACGGAGCCAGCTGCAGCCAGCGGCAGCTCCGAGGTCACGCGGACTGCCTTGACACGACTCTGATTCCTTACTCTGAGGTGCGCGCGTGAGGTGAGCGGACACAGCCTAGGACTTGTGCACCGCAGGGTGTGCCCCTGCGGCGACCAGGTCTGCCACGCCGCTGCGCGGATCGCGGCCTGTCACCAGGGCCTCGCCGACTAGCACCACATCAGCTCCGGCCCGCGCCAAGTCGATCACATCATGAGGTCCGCGTACGCCGGACTCCGCTATGCGGACGATGCTGTCGGGAATGAGCGGCGCCAGCCTGCCGAAGGTCGAGGGCTCGACCTTGAGCGTTTGCAGGTTACGCGCATTGACACCGATGATCGTGGCGCCGGCATCCACCGCCCGACGTACCTCATCGGCCGTATGAACCTCGACCAGTGGGGTTAGCCCGATTGAGCGAGCCCGTTCTACGAGGGAGACCAGTTCCGAGTCGGACAGCGCAGCAACGATCAGCAACACCAGGTCGGCGCCCGCGGCTCGCGCCTCGAACAGCTGGTAGGCAGTGACCACGAAATCCTTGCGGAGAACGGGAATGTTCACCGCGCACGATACCCGGACAAGATCATCCAACGTTCCGGCAAAGTGCCGCTCTTCGGTCAGTACCGAAATCGCTGCCGCACCCCCCGCTTCGTACTCCACCGCGAGGGCAGCCGGATCGGCGATTTCGGCCAGTGAGCCTTTGCTCGGGCTGGAGCGTTTGACTTCGGCGATCACCGCGACGCCCGGACCGCGGAACCTCGGCATCGGATCGATGGCGGAATCGACATGCTGACATTTCTCCTTCAACCGGTCCAGTGGAACTCGGGTCTGCTGAACTGCCAGATCCTCCCGGACACCGGCGATGATTTCGTCTAAGGCACCCACAATGGAACCGATCAGTGGGCCCCGTAGCCCAGGCGTTGCAGGACTACCGTGACAATCAGGGCCACAGCGGCCAAGCCGACGCATGCCCAGAACAGCGGCCAGTTCTGGATGACCACGGCGATCCCGCCGACAACGAAGGCGATCAGACCGATGACCGAGCCGGCCCAAGCTGCGAGTGTGCGGCCATGGTGCACGTGCTTACCGCGCCTGTTGGTCGGATGTGTCAAGTCTGAGTGCTGCGCTGTGCCTGCCATGGTTCCCTCGTTTCCGCTGATCGGGATCTGCATTCCGTGCACCTGCCGCCAGAACTCCCCTACTCGTCGCGATCCTGCGAGGCGGGCCGCCCTTCGGTGTCATCCATTGTGTCGCCTGCATCGCGATCGTGCACATTGGGGTACGGCACCTTGGCCGTCTCGTGATCAGTAGTGTTTTCAGCTGCTCGCGCATCGCCGCTCGCGTCTGTAGTCGGATCGAACCCCGCGTCCATGGCCTTCCACAGCTCGGCCGGATCCTGGGCGGCGGGAATTTCCGACCTGCTCGACCCCGGCCGGAAACGATCGGATCGTGACGGCCAGCCTCCCGCAGTGATCATGGTTAATGCGGCGCCTACCGTCACCAGCACGCCGGAAACAGCGAAGACCCACGGCCAAACGGTCGCGGTCAGTTGCAATCCGCCGGCCAGGCTCACTTCATTTACCTGGCTGCTGATGGCCTCTGCACTGGGCCGCAACCCGAGTCCACCCAGCACGGCGAGTCCAACGCCGACCAGTACCAGCAACGCGCCGACGACGCGCCGACCGCTGTTCCGTAGCGCGAGCATCAAAAAGGTTCCGGCCAGCGCGACGATGGCAAGTGCTTGGCTCAGTCCACCCGTGGCTTGGGACCCGCTGAACCTTAGGACGACACCTTCGCCGCTGGCGCGCCACCACGGTTGCCCACTCCCGATCAGCGCCAACGCACCACCAATGAGCAGGCAGCTGAAGGCCAGAGTCCGACTCCTCATCCCGCCTCGGCTCCGCCGACTGCATTCGAAACGGCCAGGTGGACCGCTGTGAACCTCTCGGCAGCGGAGATGGCCCGAATCACAGCAGCAGCCTTGTTCTGGGTCTCCTGATCCTCCGTGGGAGGGTGCGAGTCGGCGACGATTCCGCCGCCGGCCTGCACGTAGGCCACACCGTCGCGCAACATAGCCGTTCGGATCGCGATGGCAGCATCGCCGTCACCGGCAAAGTCGAGATAGCCGACGACGCCGCCGTAGAGGCCTCGTCGGGAAACCTCCAGCTCGTCGATGATCTCCATCGCACGAACTTTGGGCGCACCAGACAGCGTCCCGGCCGGAAAGGCCGCCAATACTACGTCGAGCGCGGTGCAGTCCCCGGCAATCGTGCCGGTGACCGTCGATTCCAGGTGCATGATGTGGCTATAGCGGCGAACTTCCATGAACTCGACTACTTCAACGGTGCCCGGGTCGCAGACTCTCCCGAGATCATTGCGGCCGAGATCGACCAGCATGACGTGCTCGGCGCGCTCCTTCGGGTCGGCGAGCAACTCAGCCTCCAAGACGGCGTCCTCTGCCGGAGTGGTGCCGCGCGGTTTCGAGCCGGCGATCGGATGGGTGATCGCTATGGTCCCCTTGACGGTGACCAGTGCCTCTGGAGAGGAGCCGATGATGTCGAAGTCGTCGAGCCTGAGCAAGTACATGTACGGACTTGGGTTCGTCAGGCGCAGCACGCGGTAGATGTCGAGCGCATCGGCGCTGGTGTCGACCTCAAACCGCTGGCTGACAACGATCTGGAACGCCTCGCCCGCCTTGATCTCCTCGACGGCAGAACTGACGGCCCGCTGATACTCCTCAGGCGTGCGCTGCCGCCGGATCGGAAGGGTGGCCTCGTCGAAGCCGGCCAGCACCACCCCAGCCGGTGTCGGCTGGATCAGCAGCTCGGTCATGGACTCGACTCGAGCCACAGCGTCGGCGTACGCCTCGTCAACGCGCTCGTCGGTGTTGTCGAAGTTGATGGCATTGGCCACCAGCCACACTTCGCCGCTGTGGTGATCCAGAACGGCGAGGTCGGAGGCAAGCAAGAAGGCGACCTCCGGAATGCCGAGGTCGTTGACACATGAGTCAGGGAGCCGCTCGAGCCGGCGTACCGCGTCGTAGCTGATATAGCCAACTAGGCCCGAGCTGAAGGGCGGTAGCCCCTCCCCTCGCGGAGTGTGCAGCAGTCGCAGCGTATCGCGTACGGCGACCAATGGATCTCCACCGGTCGGCAGACCGACGGGCGCATGCCCGAGCCAGATGGCCTGGCCGTGCTGCTCGGTCAGCGTCGCAGCTGCCCGCACCCCCACAAATGAGTAACGGGACCACACGCCCTGCTCAGCCGATTCGAGCAGGTATGTGCCCGGTTGGTTCCTGGCCAACTTGCGATAGAGCCCAATCGCCGTCTCCGCGTCCGCCAGCAGCCGCCGGTATACGGGTATGACACGACGCTCCACGGCCAGCTTGCGGAACTCTTCCAGCGTCGGCGAAAGCTCGTTCATCGCCCCGGTTCCTCGGTTCGCTGAACGACCACGGCCGGCAACGGACGCCCGTCGAAGCAAGTGCGGTCGCCGGTATGACAAGCGGCGCCTTCTTGATGGACCTTGACCAGCACAGTGTCTCCGTCGCAATCCAGCCGAACCTCGCGGACCCATTGACGGTGACCACTGGTCTCACCCTTGACCCAGTACTCCGCCCGACTGCGGGAGAAGAACGTGGAGCGCCCCGTGGTCAGGGTCTTGTGTAGGGCAAGATCGTCCATCCACCCCACCATCAAGACCTCTCCGGTGCGGTCATCCTGGATCACCGCCGTGACTAATCCGGCGGGATCGCGCTTGAGCAGCGCAGCGACCTCCGGGTCAAGCGTGCTGCTGGCATCAGCCGGCGCTGGGTCCGTCACGCGCCCATTGTTCCAACACTGATTCCCACTGCTGGTGAGCCTTCCGACCCGTGGCAAGTCGCCCCGACGTTCCAGCGGTCCTGGAGGAGTGCGACGTGCCGGGTGTGCCAGGCTGGGGCGCTACCATGGTCGCTCGTGACGTTTGCCAGGTCCGAACGGGCTGAGCTGTGCGACTTGCTTGACGGGGTCGGCCAGCATGCGCCCACGTTGTGCGAGGGCTGGGACACTCACGACCTCGCTGCTCACCTGTGGGTCCGCGAGACTGATCCGATCGGGGCCAGCGGCATCGTCGCAAAACCGCTGTCCAGCTTGTACGAGCGCCGGATCGCCGAAATCAAACAGCGGTGGGAATTCTCTGAACTTGTCGACCGGGTCCGTCGAGGTCCGGCGCGATTCTCAATCTTTGCGATTCCAGGTGTTGACGAGGGTGCCAACACCACCGAGTTCTTCATTCACCACGAGGACGTACGCCGGGCCGGGGATTCCCCGCAGACTTCGCGGCAGCTCGGCGACGATGTCGAGGAGTGGATGTGGCGCCGGCTGAAACTGCTGGGACGTGCGTGGTTTCGCCGAGTTCAGGTTGGCGTCGTCCTCGAGCGCTTGGGTTCCGCCGATGCAGACGGCGCGCCGGAGACAATTCGGGCGGTGAGCGGAACTTCGACCGTAACCCTGGTCGGCACGCCGAGCGAGCTGATGATGTACGCCCACGGCAGGAGGAGCGTGGCCGAGATCAAGCTGGTTGGCGAGCCGGAAGCAATCGACATCTTGAACTCAGCTGACCTGAGGACATGAGACATGTTTTGGGCACGCAGGCGAGACTGTGGCCGTGACTGCGACACCGATGCCGGTGAGCCATCGGGTGCGCCGCTCGCATTTAGTAGCTGCCTGCGGTGCGCTACTCCTTGTCACCGGATGCTCCGACGCAGCAAACGAACCCAACGCGGACACCCGTACCGCAGGCCAGACGCCCGCGAGCTCAGCGCCCGCGCCAAGTCCAGAGCCCAGTAGCCCAGCGGCCAGCAGTCCCACTCCCAGCGCCGTCCGGTCGCGCGGTGAGCCTCGGGCCAGCGAGATCGTCTCCGATCTCGAGGCACCGTGGGGTCTGATCGCACTCAAGGACGGCACCTTCCTGATCAGTGAACGCGACACTAGGGAGATCGTCCGTATCAGGAGCGGCTCGACCTCGCGACTCAGGACCATCGACGATGCTGATCCTGCTGGAGAGGGCGGCCTCCTTGGCCTGGCCATTACCGAGGATGAAAAGACTGTCTTCGCGTACTACACCGCTGCCAATGACAATCGAATCGTCTCGATGAGCTGGGACGGCCGTGGCCTCGGCACGCCGAAGGTCATGCTGCGGGGCATACCCAAGGGTTTCATCCACAACGGCGGCCGGATGGTCATCGGTCCGGACGGTTACCTTTACGTCGGCACCGGCGAAAGCGGTGATAAGCCGCTGGCACAGGACAAGGACTCTCTCGGCGGGAAGATCCTCAAACTCAATGTCGATGGCAGACCGGCGCCTGGCAATCCGTTTGGTAATGAGGTCTTCAGCTATGGCCACCGCAACGTTCAAGGCCTTGCCTTTGACGCTGACGGCCGTTTGTGGGCCAGCGAGTTCGGCCAGCAAGCCTGGGACGAGCTGAACTTGATCAGAGAGGGAGCCAACTACGGCTGGCCGGAGGTCGAGGGCTCCGGCAAAGTCAAGGGGATGACCAATCCGAAGGTTGTGTGGCGGACCCGTGATGCCTCGCCGTCAGGGTTGGCGTACTGGCAGGATGGGCTGTGGATGGCGGGATTGCGCGGGGAGCGGCTCTGGGAGATTCCGCTTGATGGCACTTCGACACGCGACCCAATTGCGCATTTCAGGGGCGACTACGGCCGGCTGCGAACTGTGGCTGTGGCCCACGATGGGAACAGCCTGCTGTTGAGCAACTCCAACACCGACGGTCGAGGCGATCCGTCACGGGATGACGACCGCCTCTTCCGTGTCACCCGATAGCTGTCGCTGGCAAGATGGCATCGAAGGGCGCACGCACCATCGCCATGATCATCGGCGGGCTCGCTGTCCTGGTCGGTGGTGTCTGGATTGGTCAGGGCGCCGGTCTCATCAAGGGGAGCTTCATGACGGGCAGCCGGACGTGGCTCGCCATAGGACTGCTCTGTCTGGTTGTTGGACTGCTCCTGATCTTCTTGAGCCTGCGACCACGCCCAGGCGGAGGGCCGAGCAACCGTCACTAGGTGTGATTCCGACGCTCCGTCACTAAGTGTGATTCCGACGCTCGCAGCTGCCTAGGCAGAGTCAGGTGACTGCTGCACCGCCCAACGGCTCCCGTCGGGATCGTGGAAGAACACGAACCAAACAGCGCAGCAACTCACGCGCAGTTGGCGGTTCTACCCCGAGCTGCTGTGCGAGCCTGGCTCCATGACCGCCGGGATTGCTACCAGGATCTGGTCTTGGACCGTGATTGTCCCCGCGCTGGCGGCAGTACTGCTCGGGTTCACCTGGGGGCGCAGTATCGGCGTCGTCGTCCAGGTTCTCGTCGCCTTCGCACTCGCCGGTGCCGTCCTGGCCGCGGTGAATCACGCAGAAGTTGTTGCCCACCGCGTCGGTGAGCCATTCGGGTCCCTGGTATTGGCGGTCGCTGTGACGATCATCGAAGTGGGACTAATTGTGACCCTGATGATCTCGGGTGGGCCGGGAACTGCATCGTTGGCCCGCGACACCGTGTTTGCGGCGGTGATGATCACCTGCAACGGGATCGTCGGAATTGCCCTACTCATCGGTTCAGTCCGCTTCCACCTCACGATGTTCAACGCCGAAGGAACCGGCGCGGCACTGGCCACAGTGACGACATTGGCCACCTTGAGCTTGGTGCTGCCGACTTTCACGACTAGTCGTCCGGGTCCAGAGTTCACTCCGGCGCAGCTGGCCTTTGCGGCTGCTGCCTCGCTAATCCTGTACGTGATGTTCGTCCTTACCCAAACAGGTCGGCATCGCGATTTCTTCCTTCCCTTGACGTCCGCCGGAAAGGTCGTAGAGGCCGAAGATCACGCCGATCCACCCAGCGACAGAACGGCGCTGGCCAGCCTCGGCCTACTGATTCTGGCTCTCGTTGCCGTGGTTGGCCTGGCCAAGGTCGAGACGCCCGCGATCCAGGCCGGCGTCGCCGCGGTCGGATTCCCTCCGTCATTCGTTGGCGTCGTGATCGCGTTGCTGGTGTTGCTACCGGAGACGCTAGCCGCGGCCCGGGCCGCTCGTCGAGACCGAATCCAGACAAGTCTCAATCTCGCGTTCGGCTCGGCCATAGCCAGCATCGGACTCACCATTCCGGCCATCGCTGTCGCCTCGATCTGGCTTGAGGGCCCATTGGTGCTGGGACTCGACGCCACGCAAATGTTGTTGCTGGCGGTGACGGTCGTCGTTGCGATTCTCACAGTCGTACCGGGACGGGCAACGCGGCTAGAGGCCGCAGTTCACCTCGTCCTCCTGGCGGCTTTCCTCTTCCTAGCAGTAGTCCCGTAAGTGCAGTGAGCGCCCTGACTAGCCGATCTTCTCCAAGATCATTTCACGGACTCGGGTGGCGTCGGCCTGCCCCCGCATCTGCTTCATCACCGATCCGATCAGCGCGCCTGTTGCCTGCACCTTGCCACTTTTGATCTTGTCAACGATGTCCGGGTTTGCATTGATCGCCTCGTCGACGGCGGCCGCCAGTGCACCCTCATCAGAAATGATCGCCAGTTGACGGGCGGCAACAACCTCAGATGGAGATCCTTCGCCAGCGATGACGCCTTCGAACACCTGACGCGCCAGCTTGTCGTTGATGGTTCCGTTCTCGACCAGTGCTTGGATTTCGGCCACCTGCTGCGGGCTGATCTGCACGTCTCCAAGATCAACTCCAGTCTCATTCGCGTGTCGCGCAACTTCAGTCAGCCACCACTTCCTGGCCGACTGCGGCGAGGCGCCGGCCGCAACCGTTGCCTCGATTGCGTTGACCGCGCCGGCGCTCACGACATCCCGCATCTCGAGTTCGGAGAACCCCCACTTCGCGCTCACTCGCTCGAGCGTGGCTGCCGGAGGCTCGGGCAAGGTGGCGCGTAGCTCCTCGACCCATTCGCGGCTCGGCGCCACCGGCACTAGGTCCGGCTCCGGAAAGTACCGGTAATCCTCCGCCGTCTCCTTGTTCCGTCCTGATGTCGTGACACCAGAGTCCTCGTGCCAATGCCGTGTCTCTTGGGTGACCCTGCCGCCAGCAGTCAGGACCGCAGCTTGCCGGGTGATCTCATACCGCACCGCCCGCTCGACGCTGCGCAGTGAGTTGACATTCTTGGTCTCACTGCGGATGCCGAAAGGGGTTGTACCAACCGGACGCAGCGAGACGTTGGCATCACAGCGCAGCGAACCCTGCTCCATCCGGACGTCCGAGACACCAAGTGCACGCAGCAGGTCGCGCAGCATCGTGACGTACGCCCGCGCCACCTCTGGCGCCTTTGCGCCGGTACCTTCGACCGGCTTCGTCACGATCTCGATCAGCGGTACCCCGGACCTGTTGTAATCCAGCAGCGAATAGTCGGCGCCATGGATGCGGCCGGTCGCGCCGCCTACGTGCAGCGACTTTCCGGTGTCCTCCTCCATGTGGGCGCGTTCGATACCGATCCGGAAGATCTCGCCGTCGAGGGCTACCTCGGTCCAGCCGTCGTACGCGATGGGCTCGTCGTACTGGGAGATCTGGTAGTTCTTCGGCATGTCCGGATAGAAGTAGTTCTTCCGGGAAAAGCGGCACCACTCGGCAATCGTGCAGTTCAACGCCAGCCCGATCCGGATGGCCGACTCGACCGCCTTGGCGTTCACGACCGGCAGCGAGCCTGGTAGACCCAGGCATACGGCGCAGACCTGAGTGTTCGGCTCAGCGCCGAACGCCGTCGAACAGCCGCAGAACATCTTCGAGATCGTGTTGAGTTCGACGTGCACCTCGAGCCCAAGCACGGGGTCGTACGCGGCTAACGCTTCCTCGTATGGCAGTACCGTCATCGCAGGCCTCCCGGCTCCGGAAGGCGATCGAGCAGCGGCCCGCCCCATGCCGACTCCAGGCTCGCTTCCAAGGCTGCGCCAACGCGATACAGCCGGTCGTCGGCGAGCGGCGGCGCCATCACCTGCAGGCCCACTGGCAACCCATCCTCGGGCGCTAGACCGACCGGGAAGGACGCGCTGGCGTTGCCCGCGAGGTTGGACGGAATCGTGCACAAGTCGTTCATGTACATGGCCAGTGGGTCGTCCACCTTCTCCCCGATCTTGAACGCGGTGATTGGCGTTGACGGCGAGATGAGCACGTCCACCTGTGAATAGGCGTTGTCGAAATCCCGCGAGATCAGGGTCCGGACCTTCTGCGCCTGGCCGTAGTAAGCCTCGTAGTAGCCGCTGGACAGCGCATAGGTGCCAATAATGATCCGCCGCTTGACCTCAGCGCCGAAGCCAGCCTCCCGGGTCGCTGCCATCACCTGCTCGGCGCTCGCGACGCCATCGTCGCCGACCCGCAGCCCGAATCGCATCGCGTCGAACTTTGCCAAGTTTGAGGAGCACTCCGCCGGCAAGATCAAGTAGTACGCCGGGAGGGCGTAGACGAAGTGCGGACAGGAAACCTCAATGATCTCTGCCCCGAGCGATGCCAGCTGTTCCACTGCCTCCCTGAAACGCTGCTCGACTCCGGGCGCATAGCCTTCACCGCTGAATTCGCGAACGACTCCGACCTTCATTCCAGTAATGTCCGCCGACCGCGCCGCACCGACCACATCAGGCACGGGTTGGTCGATCGAGGTGGAATCGCACTGGTCGTGGCCGGCGATCACCTGATGCAGCAGCGCGGCATCGAGCACCGTACGAGCGCAGGGACCAGGCTGATCCAGGCTCGAGGCAAGAGCGACCAGGCCATAGCGCGAACTGCCTCCATAAGTCGGCTTAACGCCGACAGTACCGGTGACCGCCGCCGGCTGCCGGATCGAACCACCCGTGTCGGTACCGATCGCCAGAGGGGCCTCGAAGGCGGCAACTGCCGCAGCCGACCCACCGCCGGAGCCGCCTGGAATCCGGTCAAAGTCCCACGGATTGCGCGTCGGTCCGAACGCAGAGTTCTCCGTCGATGAGCCCATCGCGAATTCGTCGAGGTTCGTCTTCCCCAAGATCACGATGTCATGATCGATAAGCCGCCGCGTCACGGTCGCGTCGTACGGCGGCAGCCAACCCTCCAAGATCTTGGACCCGCAGGTGGTTGGCGCACCGGTGTAGGTGAGGATGTCTTTGAGTGCGAGCGGCACTCCGGCAAGTGGCCCGACCGACTCCCCCGCTGCGATCTTGGCATCGACCCGCGCCGCGGATGCGAGAGCGCGTTCACCATCCACATAGAGGAAAGCGTGTAAATCACCGTCGATCTCCGCGATTCGATCAAGGTGCGCCCGCGTCACCTCAACGGAACTCAGCTCACCCGATTTGATCTTGGCCCCAAGATCAACAGCTGGCTGCCGGATGATCTCGGCAGCTTCAGCATATTGCACGCTCACGCCTCCTCCCCAAGGATCCTCGGGACTCGGAATCGCATCTGTTCCGCGGCCGGTGCGGCGGCCAGCACCTGTTCTCGCGGCAGGCATGGTCGTAGCTCGTCCTTACGGAAGACGTTCGTCAGCGGGAGCGCGTGCGAGGTGGGCGGGATGTCCTGCGCAGCGACCTCGGATACCCGGGCCACCGATTCCAAGATCACATCCAGCTGGGATACCAAGACCTCCAGCTCGGCCTGGCTGAGCTCGATCCGCGCCAATCGGGCCAAGCTCGCCACGTCGTCAGCGGTGAGCGTCACCTGTCGATCTCCTCTGTCTTTGGGTCCGGCTCATCCTAGGTCACTGAGCGGGCCTACCTCAGTGACTGCCGCCCAGGCTGCACACTGGAACGGCCAATCGCAAGAACTGTCAGCAACGCCATGGAGGCACAATGGCCGACGAGTCCAGGGTCCTCGAGATCGTGCGACGCTACTTTGAATTTGTCGGTGCGGACGTCGAGCGCGCCGAGGAGATCTATCACGAGGATGCGGTGCTCGAATTTCCGCAGTCGGGGGAGCGATTCGAAGGAGCCGCCGCGTTCACGGAGTGGCGGCGTCAGTATCCCGCCGACACGGACACCGTGCCGTACCGCCTGCGCCGGGTCACTGTCCGCATCGACCTCGCCGTCGTCGAGCTGACTGTCAGCTACGACGGCAAGTCGTGGCTCCAGGGCCTCCAGCTGATGGAGTTCCGTGGCGACAAGGTGGCGCATGAGCGGATCTATGTGATGGACGCGTGGGAGGCACCCGAGTGGCGAGCGCCCTGGCGCGCCGCCACGCCAGCCGACCCACCCGAGGAGAGCAGTCCGATCTGAACGTAAAAGCGACGCCCAGGAGATTGCTCGAGGGTCTATGGACGCAACGGCGGCCTGCCGAGATACTGACCCGTGTTCGATGCTCTTGAGCGCGCTTCTCGGCGAGGAGTTCAAGTACGCGTGCTGTCCGGACCACGTTCGCCCAGTTCATGTACCCGAATCGGCACACGACGATCCGCAGGTTGGCCGAGATGGACGCCGAATACCGGCCCTGCTGCCGCTGCAGCCGCTGCCAAGCACCTCAGCATTGACGACGATGTTTGCCGTGATCGGCTCGTCGAATCTCGATATTCGCTCACTCAGCCTGCATGGAGCTATCCGTCCTCGTCCACGGAGCCATGTTCACAGCCGCCATGCGAGCCGTTGAAGACGACTACCGATCCAACAGCCGAGAGGTGGTGCTGGAAGAGTGGCTACGCCGCCCACGACGAGAGCGGATCGACAAATCTGATGCGGCTGACATCCTCCCTGCAGTGACATCGCGATCGACCTCCGCGGTCCGATCAAGGTCGGGGAAGTCACTGCACTCGCACCAAGCTCAACTGATTTGATCTTCGCGGCAAGATCAACAGTGAGCTGCAACATTGACAGGCTCGAGCATAGGTCGTCAGGACGGCCACGACGGACCGATCTTGTTGCCGCTCTCGCGAACCTGGACTCTTAGGGGCATCCATGACAACACTGACCGCGTGGGCTTTTCCCGGTGCCGACGACGCCGAAGAAGCCGTCAAACGGCTGGAGGCTCTCTGCAGTCCCAGACTGTGATCACCATCGACGACGCGGCGGTGGTCAGCGGGCAAGTCGGGAAGAAGCCGAAGACACGTCAGCTGCACAACACCACCGGCGAAGGTGCGCTCAGCGGCACCTTCTGGGGCATGTTCCTCGGATGGATCTTCCTCGTCCCGCTGCTCGGCGCCGCCATCGGGGCTGCACTGGGTGCCTGGAGCACGTCGATCATTGACATGGGAATAAGCGACAAATTCATCGATGAGGTGAAACAGAAAGTCACACCTGGGACGTTAGCGTTGTTCTTGCTGACCGACGACACCGTCGTCGACGAGGTCGAGAGCGCGCTCAAAGACATGAATGCTCATCTCATTGCCAGCAATCTATCGGCAGAGCAGGAAGCGAAGCTGCGTGAGGCGTTCGCGGAAGAGTGAAGCCACGCCCTCATTCAGTTAGTGAGCGAAGCACAAACCCCGTCTTGAGCTTCGGAGTGAAGAACGTTGACTTGGGCGGCATCAACAGCCCTTCACGGGCGGTCCGTTCGATTTCGGCAACACTGACCGGCCGGATCAGCACGGCCGCAGCGGCTCGCCCGCTGTCCACTTCGGACAGCGCTTCATCGAGCCCATGCTGGTAGCTCACCGTCAATGGGACATCGGCGAGCGCCGTCTCTAACCAACCTCCATCGAGCGCGCGTACGCCATCGAAGCGTCCAGGTTTGGGCTGCATCCACCAGACGCCCTCGCGAGTAAAGAGCACCAGGAACCCCTCCATCGCCATCGCTGCAAGGGTGTCAGTGCTAGGCCGGTCGGTGGGCACGAGCTCGAACGATCGCGCCAGCGCGCCTGCCAAATCGGCCACCTCGATATTGGCGTAGAGCCGGTGGATCGCCTCCACACTCAGTTGCTCCTCGATCAGCTCGTTGACGAAGGCAAGCGTCAGCTCCGCCGCTGTATCAGTGCGTCCAGTCGTTTCGCGGACCTCGTCGCGGTAACTGCGGGACACGCCGTAGCGGTGATGGCCGTCGGCTATCAGCACATCATCGGCGCCCAATTTGTCTCGAATAGCAGCAATCCGCGGCGGATCGGTCACGCGTTCTACCAAGTGCTCAACATCCGCATCCATCACAGCGCCCAGCACCTCGCCCGGCTCGGCGAGCAACTCCGTCAAGCCAGTTGACAGCGAAAGTCCCCAAACCGGGGACAGATTGGCTGCCGTGGCCCGAGTCAGGTCAAGGCGATCGGTGGACGCCTGGGGTGTGGTCCGCTCGTGCGGAAGGACGCCGCCGGCCTCAAGATCAACAACTTCCAGCGCGCCAAGCACTCCAGCGATGTCGCGCCGCACGCCGGCGGAGTCGATGAAACGCATGCGGTAGATGGTGAATGACGGTTCCGGGTCGGTGACAAGCACTTGCTCGTCAAGCCAGGCATGCATCGTCTTCGCCGCTACGTCGTAGCGGTCTTCGCCACCCCGCGGCACGTCAATGCGCACGACGT
>JBKOZG010000163.1:0-1800 GCA_046725775.1 Actinomycetota bacterium
GGCAGACCGACGACTTACAGCCGTTATTTCAGTGCAACGCAGCGGCTGCTGCAGGGTGGTGCTGTGGATCAGCAGCAGTTCATCAGCTTCGTCCGTCAACGCGGCCTAGCGGTCATAGCTACCCGCGGGTCTGACGGCGCATCACAAGCGGCATTGGTTGGCATCACCGCGACGAGGCGAGGCGAGTTGGTCTTCGACACGAGTCGCAGTTCTCGGAAGTTTCGCAATTTGTCCTCCTTTGCTCAGGTAGCGCTGGTCATCGGGTGGGACAACGAGATGACCGTGCAGGGTGAGGGGATTGCCGATTCCGATGGGCGTCGACCGTGATCGTTGTCTGGAGGCCTACCTCGCTCAGTACCCTGACGGGGTTGAGCGCGCTCATGATCACGACATTGTGCACGTCCGCGTGCGCCCAGGCTGGCTGCGGTACAGCGATTACCGGCCCGGGTCCTTTACCGTCGAGGAGATCATTCTGAGTTGAGTCGAATGGAGCCTCGGGGACGTTGTGAGGCTCACCAGACGCGCCATCGCGGCATTTGTCTGGTTCGTTCTGCCAGGCGAGGTGCTGGTCGTAGAGAGTGTGGGTTCGTAGGCAGCCGTGGAGGATGCCGACGAGCCGGTTCGCGAGGGTGCGCAGGGCTTGGTGGTGGGTCGGCTTTTCGGACAGCCCGAACTCAGCTGCCGCACCGGGCTCAACCACCTTCTGCGGTGTCCATACCTGGCAAGAGAAAGTAGATTGGTTGGCCACGTTCGCTACTCCAAGGACAGCAGGCATGGGTGACCAGACGACTGGCGGGAGCCTGAGTGATTACGACTTAGCTGGCGGCGGACTTGCCGTAAGCGCTGTCGTGAACGATTTTTATGAGCGGGTTCTGCGCGATCCCCAGCTTGCCCGGTACTTCGAAGGGGTCGACCTTTCCCGACTCAAGCGCCACCAGGTGCTGTTGATATCGCAAGTGCTCGGCGGCCCGGCAGACTACGACGGACGCCCGCTTGACCAGGCCCACGCCGGCCTCGGAATTAGCCATGATGACCTCGCCGCCGTCGCCAGCCATCTGGTGGCCGCCATGCGGGAGGCCAGAATCCCTGAAGACATCCTCTTGAGGGCGATTGCGGTGGTCGCCTCCACGGAACCTGACATTGTCGAATCTCGGTCGCCCTGAGCCTGATGGACACCGTCGCGCTGAGGGACAGTTGGGGGAAGGTCGTCTCCGCCGGAGGACGATACCCGCGGTACTTCTATTCCCACCTCTCTCGCGCGGCGCCGAGCCGCGCTCGATGTTTCCGATCCAAATAGGCTGACGTCTCGAGCCTCGACGAGCTCGACAACGTCGTGCCCTCCTCAAACAACCGGGTGGTGACCACCGTCGCTTCTCGTTGTGAATGAGTACTACACAGCGGTTGGGCCAAGCCTGCTTGCCCCGACAGAACTTCCTCGGCACCTGACGGACTCCCGATCTGGCCGACACTTGGATGAGGCGTATGGGCTAATCGCCAAGGTCGGTCGCCGCCGCTGAGCAGCATAACGAGATTGCGCCGCCTCTTTTGGGAGGCGGATATGGCGCGGGCCGAACGACGCTCGGTCGTCGAGGTCGCTGTGTTGGAGGTAGCCCCCCGTGGGCCGGTTCCGAAGTGACCCAGCGTATGGCGCCGTAGGAGGGTCGCCTTGCGACACGTCGGACGAGACCGGTGCTCCAGAGTTGCCCTCGACTCGGATCTCTTGAGACTTCGAATTGAAGCTGGTCAGGTGAGCGGGCACGCGAAGGCGCGACCGGTCGACCGGATCACTCGACTGGCTGG
>JBKOZG010000161.1:0-3873 GCA_046725775.1 Actinomycetota bacterium
GCCAGACCAGTGCTGCCAATGCGTGTTTGATCGCTCACGAAACGCCGAACCGTTAGCACATGCCACTCCGGATCACTGCTTGGACTCCGCGCCACCTGCAGATGCTGCGCAGTCCAACCAAGCGAGGCGGAGCGCGTTGACAATGCTGGGCGAAGCCCCAGGAGCTCAGGCCTGAGCCTGTTCGCCCGTTGGCTCCGCTGCGGGCTCACTATCGAGATCTTGAGGTAGGGCCTCAGAGTCGGCGTACGAGCCGTCCTCCTGGAGCTTCGCCAGCTCAACCACCGAGCCGTTGGAGTCTGTCACCGTAGCCGACTCGACGATCATGGCCAGCGCCTTCCCTCGGCGAATCTCCAGCATGTACTCCTCAATGTGGTGCGGGTGTTCCTTCAGGTGATCTGCGACCTGCTGTGGCGGAACACCATCGGCCTGGGCCTTACGCACGACGTGCTGAGTGAAGTCGTTCTGATCAACATCGACTGAGTGGTCTTCGGCAACTTTGTCCAAAATGATCTGGGCTTTGAGAGCCTGCGTAGCCCGGTCTTCGAGGTCGGCCCAGAATTCGTCTTCTGTCTGATCCTGACCGACGTCGGCCAGGTATTGCTCGACAGTGAGCCCCGCCTGTGTGAGTTGCTCACTGATCTGCTTGCGGCGAGCGTCGATCTCGGAGTTCAGCAAATGGTCGGGTACGTCGATTTCAACCTGTCCGACCAAAGTCTCCAATACCGCGTCCCGGGCCTGACTCGCCTGCTCGAGTCGTGCAATCCGGATGAGGCGCTCCGTGATGTCGGCGCGCAGCTCCTCGATGGTGTCGAATTCCGATGCCTCCTGGGCGAACTCATCGTCGGCGTCAGGCAGCTCAGAGGTTTGCACCTTGGTGACAGTTACCTTGACGTCGGCTTCCTCGTCTTGCCACGGACCGCTGACTAGCTTCGAGGCGAAGGTTGCGGATTCACCAGCTGACAGGCCGATGACGGCCTCGTCGAGTCCGTCGAGCATCTGCCCAGACCCGATGGTGTACTCCACGTCCTCGGCAGTAGCGTCTGCCAGCGGCTCACCGTCTCTGCTGGCAACCAGGTTGATCGTGACAATGTCACCATCAGCCGCTGGGCGCTCCACGGTCTCCCGAGATCCGAAGCGGTTGCGTAGCACGTCAAGCTGCTGATCGACCAACGTGTCTGGCACCTCCAGCGCGTCAACCTGGGCCTGAAGGGTGGAGAAGTCCGGGAGATCGAAGTCGGGGCGTACGTCGACCTCCGCTGTGAACTCGATCACGTCACCGTCTTCAAGTTTGGTGACCTCGACGTCGGGTTGTGCCAGCGGTGACAGATTGTTTTCTGTTACGGCTGCGCCATAGAAACGCTGCCATGAGTCGTTGAAAGCTTCCTGGATGATGACTCCACGACCGAAGCGTTGATCGATCACCACGGGCGGGACCTTGCCGCGCCTGAACCCTGGGATGCTCACGGACTTGGCGACCTCGGCATACGCCTTGTCCATGCTGGTTTTGAGATCCGCGAACGGCACCTCAACGGTGATCTTGACCCGGGTTGGGCTCAACTGCTCGACGGTGCTTGGCACGGTGGTTACTCCTGGGATCGCGGCACGGACGGATCGGAACCGCCCGGGGCCTGGCTCACGCTGAGCCGCGGCAATCCTACGGGGCGGGCCTACCTCGGCCAAACGTCCGTATCGCGGGTCCGGCCGACTGGATTGGTCGGCGCAGTCGAGTGCCCTACACTCGTCGCGAAACGTTCGGACAATCTCGGACGGCCGGGGCGTAGCGTAGCGGCTAGCGCGTCTGCTTTGGGAGCAGAAGATCGCAGGTTCGAGTCCTGTCGCCCCGACTCCATGAACGCAGCCGTGTCCTCCGGACCCTCGCTTGTCATGGAAATGCGGGTGTAGCTCAATGGCAGAGCCCCAGCCTTCCAAGCTGGTCATGCGAGTTCGATTCTCGTCACCCGCTCCACCGCATAAGTCCTAGTGGGAGCCTTCTTCCGTGCCTCCGACCTGGTTTAGCTAGTACTCTGATGGGAGCCTCGGGCCACGCACGGGCCACAGCGCACGTGACTCCCGCTCGATCAGCTTCTGGAGAGCATCAGCAATCTCGCGGTCCCGCTGATTCGTCGCGTGCTGATAGATCAGGGCGGCGCGCATGCTGCCGTGGCCCATTCGATACATCAGCTCGCGAGTGCTGGCGCCACTCGCCGCCGCCAGATTGTTGCCGGTATGGCGGAGATCATGGAAGTGGAATCCAGCAGGCAAGCCGGCCTCGACAACGATCTTGCTCCAGTGCACCGACCGGTGGAAGTTGTTGCGCCTTAGCGACGCACCCAGCGGCCCCCGAAAGACCAGCTCATTGCCTTCAGCTGGGAACTCAATCAGATGGGCCTTCATCACGTCCACGATCATCGCCGGCAGCGCAACAGCGCGTATGCCGGCGGTCGACTTCGGTGGACCCGCCACTCGGCGACCATCTTGTAACTCGGCGAACTTCCGAGAGACCGTGACAGTTCCCCGGTCCAGGTCGAGGTCGGAGCGCCGCAGGGCTACAAGCTCACCCCACCGAAGCCCAGTGAATGCTGCAAGCAACACCAGCCCCGCATAGCGCCTCTCGACCAGTTGCGATAGGGCGAAGACTTGCCGGATGGTGGCCACTGACCGCTCGGTGCTTGTCTCCTTGTCATAGCCGGGGATTCGGCACGGATTCTGTGCGATGAGCTGGTCCTCTTTGAGCGCCGTGTTCAGGACGGCCCGTAGCAGCCGATACGACTTCGCCGCGACCGTCACCGAACGCCCCTCGTTCAGAAGCTGCTGACGCCAGCTGCGCACCGCCTGTGGAGTCAGCTTGTCGAGCGTCTTTGCGCCCAGGTAAGGGTCGATGTGATTTCGCAGCTGCGACTCGTACAGCTCTCGAGTGCGTGGCTCGAGCGGACGCTCCGCGACCCACGCATGCGCGTACTCTGCGACCGTGACCCTCCGCGCGTCCGGGGAAGACCACTCGCCGCGGATCAGCTTGCCTTCTAATAAAGCGAGCCAGCGCTCGGCGTCGGACTTCCGAGCAAAAGTCATTGGCGCGGAGTGCATTCGGCCGTCCGGACCTCGGTATCGCGCCTGATAGTTTCCCGACGCGCGTCGCCGGATGCTTCCGAAATGACGCGGCTTGCGCGACGTCATGACAGCTCGGCCCCGGTGATCGGCGGCACCGTCCCGGCTTCAACGAACTCCTCGATAGCCGACTCGGGAATTCGCACATGCCGGCCCAATCGCACGAATCGGATCCGCCTCTCGGCGATCAGCCGGCGCGGAAAGCGAGTGGTCGTACCGAGTCGGTCGGCCGCCTCTGGCAAGCTAAGCAAGCGCTCCATGATCATCTACATCCATCTGCTCTATGCGCAGGCACCGGTCCTTGGCTTAGTAGGTTGTCCAATGAAGCCACAAGTGCCAGCCCCGAGGTCGAATGGCGCATTACCTGTGGATACGAAGACTCCTTGTGGGCCGTAAGTGCTTGAGAGAGCTGCTGGCGGTCACCGTTCGACGCTTCCGTAAGGAAAGGTCTCAATGGCCGTCGGCAGAGGACATACCGACAATTCTGAAGGTGTAGCCGTAGGCCTGGCCTTGGCTTACCAGGTGTGAATCCAGCTCCTGCTCTCAGCGATCATGCGAGCCATCTGTGATCGAGACCCTCAGTCTCTCGGCTTACGCTCTGCGTAAGGTGGAATGAGTGAGCGTGACGGTAACTAACAGCGAGTCGGATCAGGCTCACCCCTTCCCGGCGACTGCGCCGGCTTACAAACGGCCAGCTGTACTCGGCTGGGCGTGACTCGCCTGGGGATTGAGTCCCCTGGTAGGCGTTCGTTAGGGCCACCCCACATC
>JBKOZG010000323.1:0-10079 GCA_046725775.1 Actinomycetota bacterium
TCCCGGTCCACCAATCACGCCAATTCTCGTGTGGCCCTGGTCAAGCAGGTGTTGGACGGCCAGGCGGCCGCCCTCCACGTCATCAACGGATACGGAACAGAAGTCGGATTGGTTTCCGGCACGATCCAGAAGCACGACAGGGATTCCCCGAAGCTTGAGCTGTCGGACCCGCTCGTCAATGTCCCAGATGGGTGCCAGCAATACCCCACGTACCCTTTGTTGCATCAACACCAGCAACTGCGCGCTTTCTCGCTCAGCTTCCTGCGCACTATTGCCGACTTGGACGGAGTAGCCATGTTCGTATACGTAGTTCTCGGCGCCAATCACGAGATCGGTGAAAAAGGGATTGGCGATATCCATGACAATTACGCCGATGGAGCGACTTCGCCCCGCCCGCAGCTGACGCGCCGGCTCGTTAGGAATCCAGCCCAGCTTTGCGACGGCAAGCTCTACTTTGCGTCGCGTGGGCTCCGCAACTAAATTCGGTGAGTTCAGAACATTGGAGACGGTGCCTAGCGAAACCCCCGCCAGAGCGGCGACGTCTTTCATGCTGACTGTGGTCTTACGAGCCGCCATGCGCTCGCTCTACTCCTCCTCCTCTTGAATTTGGCTCGGTTTACTGACGTCTGCATCGTGCCCGACGACAATAATTGAAACGAATCATACCGCAGGCGAGCCAACGACGCGCGTCCAGCTTCCCTGGATCGCTCGTTTGGGTCCTGCAAAAAATTTGCCGTCGGTACTGCTGTGTCATGCATAATGAACCTCCTACCAGATCTGCCTGGACGGGGCGGCTAGATCATCGTGGCGGACGCATTGGAGCCCAATGACCAACCGCACAGACATGGTGTCGCCTGACGCGCTGGTTCTGACACACGCACTCGAGAAGCTCCGGGCGCGTGACGGACTGACTCATTCCCGGCTGGACAACAGCCGCAGCGTTGAAGCCGCGCCGCTTTTGGGCCTCGCCGCGGTGCGGCGCTACGCCGCAGTGAACGATATCGAACTGGCGCAAGCCGCACTGGAGGTCATCAGAGAATGCGTACGGGAAAACCTTCAGGATTCCCAGCGCATAGTGGCCGACGCAGTCTTGGCGGTGGGCGCATTCTCCGAGCCCTACGCCCGCAACGGCATCCAGCAGCGCGTCGTTTCTGGACTACATTCTGACTTGCTTGGGAGGCGACGCAGCACCCTGCTGGCGAACTGGCGCGTGCTACATGAGGCATTGGGTCTCACTCCAAAAGAGCCGCCAAGTGACCGCGCGTTACGCGGGACGATAGAGCGCGAGGTACTCCGCGAGCTGGCGCGGCAACTGATCAGGCGCGATGAATATTCTCTCGGCGCCAAGAGCGTGGTCATGCCATTTGCCTCTGAGAACCCTGCTCGAAAAATGCCGATGTCGCGATCCGGCAGGGTTCTCGTCATCGGCGGCGCCGTAATGAACGCCACTTTTCATACAAGAGATGTCCCGCCGAGAGGGACTTCAATCGAGGCATATGCGTTCGAACTCGCACCTGGCGGCAAGGGGCTGTGGCAGGCGGTTGCAGCGGCGCGGCTAGGGCTTGATGTGGCGCTGGTTGCGGCAGTGGCCAACGATCGATTCGGCCGTGAGATCGTCAATCATTTGCGAGACGAGGGCGTAGATACATCTCTGGTGAAGCTCGTCGATGATGCGCACACCCCATTCACAGGAGTCATCGAATTCGAGCTCGGCGATAGCCTTGCGCTAAATTGGCCGAATCAGAGGGAGGTGCGCCTCGACATTCGTGATGTCGACCGGCTTGGTCAACACTTTGCCACTTGTGATGCAGTACTGCTGACGTTCGAGATTCCGCGCGAGACCTTGGAGTACACTTTATCCCTACTGAATAGGCATGATGAGTCAAAGCCAATCGTCATTGTTACACCGGGACAACCCTATTCTGATAAGGGGCTCTCGGGCCAAGCTCTTTCTCAGATCGACTACCTCGTTGCCCACCCTTGGGAACTCGGGCGTTATAAGCCGCCCGATCGCCAATCGTTCGACATCGATGTCGCCGCTCGACAGCTGCTTGCATTCGGCGTCGAGACGCTCTGCATTCCTACAGATTCGGGATGTATTGTCTACTCCGAACCACTCGGAACATTTAACGTGCCCACCTTCAGCTCCCCATACAAAGAGACATCTGTCGCACGCGACGCCTTTTGTGCGGCGCTTGCAGCCAAATTGATAGACAGCGAACGGCACTTCTCGGAGGAGGTTGCACTGTGGGCGACGACCGCAATGGCCGCAGAAATTGCCGACCATCCCCTGCCGAACCCAATGCCTGATCGACGGCGCGTGGAACAGCTCCTAGAGCGATCTCGATTCCATATCACCACGCGTGAAGGGTATCTCAACGATGCAGGCACCCATCCTGAGCGGACACAACCTTTGTTTCCCCATTGACACTGCAACAATAGATCATTGAATCCAACGGCCGGGTCTGCTTTTCTGAAATTTGCCAGGATGCTTTGCTTCCAGCTCCGTGATACTCGCTGTGTTATAACGCTCCTGCAACTGTCGAGGTGTCACATGGCGATCGTGCTCGTATAAGTAGGGCCGGGCTTTGACATCCACTGCTGCCCGTTTGACGCTCGTTCGGCGTTGATCTCAAGCTCTTGCCGTACTTGCCATGTGGTGATCCACCAGTTGTAGGAGGCGAGTCGCGGTAGGTGAAGAAGAGTGCCTACAGCGAGGGCCCGTGGCTCAACATCCATCCCGCGAGCCGTCTCCCTCAGCAAAGCGCGGAAGGCAGACGCTGGTAAGAGGCTGCGGAACTCACTCAGATGTAGTTGCGATCTGTGCTTGCGGAGAGCCGATCGGCGCATTCGAGGATTAACGTTGCTTCGCAGCTCTCCATCGGATCGCTCGGCAGAACCAGCCCCCGAGCACATACGCGAGAAGCTAGGCCCATGGCGCCAGAGGGCAGCCGCCAAGATCTTGCTGCCAAAAAGATAGCTACCCAAGGCTGTCTGCCTATCGCGTGCCAAAAGGCACCTTGGACTCTCGATTTGGCAAGGGATAGCCTCGCGCATGGCCCGACAAGCCCTTTGCATTGCGATCCGTCGGCCAGTTGGGCTTATCGCTGGTACCAATTTGTCTAGTTGACAGACTAATGCCGTCATATTTAATGAAATCCAAGTAAGGCTAGCTGCGCGGCTATCCAGACCGGAATGCCGACACATTAGTCAGTGTCGCGTAACTCGACTCGCCTATTTACAGGTACGAGATTCGGAAGGAGGAAAGCGATGTCGGCGATTGGTCTCGGGGCAATGTTGCTAATGATCGGTATTGTAATGCTCGTGATGTGCTATTGGAAGCAAATTGCGATCTTTCTCCTATTTGTGACCGTCACCGTGTTCTGCTTTGGGATCTACTTCATCGTTAGAACAATTGACTTATACGTGCCTTGATCGACAAGCACCCTCGTCATTTTCGTGAGCGCGCAGCCGAGGATCCTCTGGATCACTGGTGGCTCGAGATGACCGCTGAGTGTACGCGTGAACCGACGCCAGTCCTTTATCCGCCGCTTGGCGACGGATAAGGCGAGGGCGGCGTGGCTGCCCAGCTAAGTCAGGGCAGTAACGGAAAAGAACTAGTTGATCTTGGGACTAAGGCGTGGTCTCCCACAGGCCTAGGGTATTGCCCTCGGGGTCCTTGAAGTACGCGAACGCGCCCATACCGGGGATCGCAGTCCGAGGGGTAACGGTGCTACCGCCTTCAGCCTCGATTTGCTTGAGCGCATCGTCGATGCCATCGACGTCGATGGTGATCACGGGAGACGTCAAGCGCTCGTCTCGCTGGAACATGCCGCCATTGATAGCTCCGGGTTCGATAGGCAGCTGGGTCTGCTCATCGATGTCTGTGGTCTTTACGGACGTGTACTCGCCCTCGTTCATGGGCACCGTCTGAAGCTCCCAGCCAAAAACAGAGCCGTAGAAGTTCTTTGCTCGATCGAGGTCGGCGGCCGGAATCTCAAAGTGCACGACCTTGCTCATGATCATCTTCCTCCTGGATGAATAGACCTATCTACACCTTCGAACGGTTTTTGGCTCGCTGTCAACAGTGATTTTGGCGTTGAGTACGCTCCCTGGCCATGATTCTTACACATCGGGGAGAGCGACCAGTGATCCCAGGGTCCGCGTACGTGGCACCGTCGGCTGTGCTGTGTGGCGCGGTCACTTTGGGCGAGCGGGCCCGCGTGCTGCATGGCGCGGTCTTGACCGCGGAAGATGGTGAAATCTGGATCGGCGACGATGTCGTGATCATGGAAAACGCTCTGGTGCGTGGTCGCTCGCGGCACCCGGTCTCGGTCGGTAACGCGGTGCTCATCGGGCCACATGCTCATCTCAACGGAGCGATTGTCGAGGACGAGGTCTTCATCGCGACTGGGGCATCGCTGTTCCCTGGATCGGTTGCAGCCAGAGGGTCGGAACTGCGGATTAATAGCGTGCTGCACGTCAATTCGCGGCTGGAGCGGGAAACGATCATTCCCATCGGCTGGATCGCCGCTGGCAGTCCTGCTCAGCTATTTCCTCCTGAGCAGCATGAGGAGCTGTGGCAAGTCCAAGCCGAGCTCGATTTCCCTGACACTGTCTACGGTGTGCCGCGAGGGACGGCGTTGCGCACGATCATGGCGAAACAGGTTGAGTTCTACGGCGCTCATCGAGACGATCAGATCATTGACGGTTAGCGATGCGCCACCTCAGTGCTGTCGTTCGAGCAATGACTTGAGCGCGGCAAGGTCCTTCCGGTTGGCACGCCGCATGGCTGCGACCATGAATGGGGTGGTAAGGCCCGCGAAGCCAGAGGGGATTCCGCGGTTGCGGAGGGTCATGCGCGTGCGCCGGCCGGGCAGATCTGCCCAGGTATAGGTTGTCTCCATCGGGAATGACCCTTCGACCGTGGCCATCACCAGTCGCTCTGCCGGGACGAAATCGGTCACTTGGTAGGTGTAGGAGAGGGTGCGGCCTAAGAACCGCGCCACGAAGGCAAGTCGAGTGCCGATGCTCAGAGGCTTCTCGGTCTCCCACGTCACATGATCGATATTGGCGTACCAGTCCCGAACATGATCAGGATCGGCAGCATAGGCAGCCACCGCCTGACGCGGTCGAGCGATCTCAATTGCGGTGGTGACGTCGACCGTCCTCATGAATTCGCAAAAACCGGTGCGGCAACTCCGGTCTCGACGTAACGCTTGAGCTGAACCATCACCTGCCCCCACACGTACGCAACCCGGCCCTCCTCCATTTCGTCGGTGAAGGTGCCGTGCCGGAAGGCAACCGTCGAAGTCCCATCACCGCCGGATATCTCCCAACGAATGTCGGTCCCCACCCACTGCGGGGGGAAGGTCGCCGTACGCCAAGTGATCATCTTGTCGTCGGACTGACTAAGAACCAAGTCGAACGGCATGGGTGCCTCCGGAAAGCCCAGAGTGAGCGTTTCGCCGACCTCCGCAGGAACGTCGGCTCTATCAGTCCAGAAGCTGGCGATCCCCTCGGAGGTAATAAGCGCCCGACGAACCACATCCGGCGTGGCATCGATCTCGAAGGTGAAGAGTACGTCTCCCATTGCTAGTGCTCCTTCATTTCAGTGATCACTAAAGCGTATAATCATTTCAGTCTGGAGTAAAGTGAGAGTGTGGATGCGCTTCAGCTGGTGGCAGAACCCCATCGGCAGGGCATCCTTCGGCTGATCTGGCGCAACGAGCTTCCCGTCGGCGAACTCGCTACTCGTCTCGACCTGAGCTATTCAGGTGTCTCGCAGCATTTAGCGCGACTGCGGGAAGCCGGGTTCGTGACAGTCCGCCGCGATGGCAAGCAACGGTTGTACCGTGCCGATCGGGAACGACTGGGACCGCTCGAAGCCTTTCTCGAGTCGTTCTGGGCTGGGCAACTCGACCGGCTAGCGACCCTTGCCGAGGAGGCTGAGAAGCAGTGAGCGATGTCGTCGTCACCCGGTGGATCGCCGCGTCGCCCCCGACGGTGTTCGCATTCTTTACCGACACAGAGCGCTGGACTGCCTGGCAGGGTGTTGGTGGAAAAGTGGATGCCCGAGCAGGTGGCGTGCTCCGCGTGATCATGCCGGACGCTGCCGCCGCATCAGGACATTTCATTGAAGTCGTGCCGCCGCGGCGGATCGTCTTCACCTGGGGTTGGGAAGGAAACGGGATTCCGGTTCCGCCAGGATCCTCGATAGTCACGATTGAGCTCGAGCCGGCCGACGGCGGAACGATGGTCCGTTTGACGCACACCGGACTGCAGCCAGCCAACATCCGGGAGCTGCATCGCTCCGGCTGGGAGCGCTACCTCGACCGGCTGACGCGGCGCGCGACTGGAGAGGATCCAGGTCCAGACCGCTTCGGCGGCTAGTCGGCTGCTACTCAGAGTCCAAGAAGTGATCGCTGTCTAGCGTTTGTCAAATGTTTGTCCTAGCCTTGCCACTGATCCTGTCGTGAATAAGGAAGGCGGCCGCATGAAAAGAGCAACCGCTGTTCGGGATGAGGACCTAGTCGAGCTCGTCGACGAAGGTGGAAGGGTCATCGGGCACGCGGCACGGGCGACCATACATCACGACAACACACCGCGGCATCGGGCCTTTTCGGTATACCTAACCGATGCCGCTGGTCGCGTCCTGCTCACCCGGAGGGCTCTCAGTAAACTCACCTGGCCCGGTGTGTGGTCGAACTCGAGCTGCGGACATCCTCGCCCGGGAGAGACCGACGAGGCGGCCATCCACCGCCGAGTGCGTGAAGAGCTCGGCGTGGATGTGACGAATGTCGAAGTGATGCTGCCCGATTTCGGTTACACGGCCACCGATCCCCACGGTCTGGTTGAAAACGAAGACTGTCCGGTTTACCGCGCTGACATCGTCGATACAGCCATGCTGCGCCCGGACCCGGACGAGGTGATGGATTACCAGTGGCTGACCTGGCCGGATCTGATCGCGACGGTGGAGCAGGCGCCGGGACTTTTAAGCCCATGGGCAGTCGCCCAAGTCCGGGCCCTAACCTCCTCTCGCGAGGCAGCACGGGGGCGAGGAGGGCAGGCCGGTCTCCAGGACACCGATGTGAGCGTCACCTTGGCCAGTGTTACTCGGCTGCTCGGCGAGCAGATCGACGAACTGGCGCTGCTGTGGCGTGAGCTCAGTGGCGGACTGGCAGCTGAGGTGCTCCCTCAGGATCTACCGGCGTGGCTCGGCGATCTTCTGCTGCAGGGAGGCAAACGGCTGAGACCGGCCATGTGCCACTGGGGATACGTGGCCGCCGGCGGCGAGATTGGCTCGCCCCGGCATGCGGAGATGGTCCGGACTGCGACGGCCCTCGAGTTGTTACACCAGTTTGCGCTGCTCCACGACGACGTAATGGATGAGTCAGACCTGCGCCGTGGCGACCCTGCCGCGCACCGGCAGGCGGAGCGCTGGCATGCTGACGCTGGCGCGCTCGGGGACGGAGCCACCTTCGGACGGAACCTCGCCGTGCTACTCGGTGACCTCGCCCTGGTGCAGGCGCATCGGCTTGTAGCATCCCTGGGACCACGGCTGCGCGAGCTTTGGTATGAGCTCTGCGTCGAGTTGGTGCTGGGCCAGCGAGGCGACCTCACTGGTACTGCAGCCGGCCGGCGGGACCGACTCCACGCCGAACGGCTCGCGCAACTGAAGTCAAGTTCCTACACCGTGGCACGACCACTGGCCCTGGGCGCCACGGCGGCAGGTGGCACGAACGCGGCTCATCGCGCGTTGCACCGCTACGGCATCCACACAGGCATGGCCTTTGCCCTCCGAGATGAGGTACTCGGCATCTGGGGCGATCCAGTCGTCACCGGCAAGCCTGCAGGTGATGATCTTCGTGCCGGAAAGCCCACGGTGCTCATCAGCGTTGCGGTCGAGCGGCTGGATGGCGCAGCCGCGGAGGCGCTGAATAGGGCTGGCTCTGCTTCGATGACCGACCGAGACGTGGCGGTTCTCCGGGACGCCATGTTGACCGCTGGTGTCAGGGACGAGATGGATAAGTTGATCGCCCGCCACGTCGAAGACGCGTGCATGGCGCTGATGAATGACGCTTTGCACCCCGTTGGCGTCGCTGGGCTGGTTGATCTCACCAAGGTGCTGGCCTGGCGTACTTCTTAGCCGCGGCCAACCGATCTCCGCAGCTGCGATGCTGCGTCAGCGATTGAGTGACCCAGCGCCACGGCCGACCCCCACCCGAGCCGGCCGGCAGCCTCTACGACCGCGTCCTGGTGTCGCCCACCAATTGCCATTAGTGCTCGACGACTCGTCAGACCCTCAACGATTTGCAAGGTAGATGCGACGTCGTCCAGCGTTGGCGTCGCGATCACGACGGCATCAGGCTGGTGCTGTTCGGCCGCAGTTAACCAATCATGAAAAGGGAGGTCAGGCCCGAGGTGGACGACGGCCAGTCCCTGCCGGCGTGCCGCCGCGGCGAAAGCCAGAATCCCGAGCTCGTGGCGAGACCCAGCGGGCAGACCTGACAAGATCAAAGGGGAGCTCCCACTGTCGAGTACACCCGCCGCGTCCAAGGCGGCGCTTAATCGTCGGTGTATCGCGGCGGCTGCCAGGTGTTCGCCCGCAACACTGAGCTCACCCTCCGCCCACGCCCTGCCCAGTCTCTCCAACTCGGGCATCAACCATCCGTCGACCACCTGCTCAAACGAACCCACGGCAAAGTGCTCGTCGAGCAGCCTGGTGACTGCAGATTGATCGAGAGCGGCCGCGGCTGACACCAGGTCCACCGGTTCCGTGCCGGCACCCCGAGCCGACCCGCTTCTTGGCGGCTGGCCGCCCGGGCGGTCTGCCGGTTCTCTTTCAAGGTCAGATTCTCCGGAGGCGGCGGCCGCTGCCTCCTTGGGTGACCATCCGGATGCCACCAGAGCCTGCATGCGCCGCAGTACGGCGATCTCGGCGGCCCCGTACAGACGGTAGCCCGAATCCGAACGTCCAGGGTTGACCACTCGGTAGCGACGCTGCCAGGCGCGCAAGGTGGCAACCGGTACGCCCACCATCTCCGAGACACGCTTGATCGTGTACATCTCGCGCCGCCTGACTCGGGCTAGACAAGAACCTATGTCAAACCTAAGACAAGGGTGGTGCAAGATACTAGTCTCGTCGCCTGTCTGCGACAAGCCGCAGATCAAGCTCGATGCCAGCGGCTGATGTGATCGCCTGGACGGCGGAGCACCCGCTATGCCGGCCAGCCGCCTACTCGGCTGTATCCGCATTCAGTCGCCCGCGATGCACCTGGTTGTAAACCTGTCGTGTCATCTGGCTACGACTTCGCCCAGAATGTGCGGCATCCCTTCTCCTTGACTGAGATGATCATGCCCTGAGTCTGCCGCAAGGACGCCCCGCGCTTCGACAAGCTCAGCCTGATCATCGACCATAGGAGTCACATGTCAGCCCCCGTCGTCGTCACCGCGTACTTCCGTCCCGCCCCCGGCGAGCATGATCGGGTAGTAGAAGCGCTCCGGTCGGCAATTGCCGCCGTACACGAAGAACCGGGCTGCAAGTCTATGCCATCCACGACGCGCCGGACGGCACCATTGTCATGATCGAAAAGTGGGCCTCGGTCCGTGAGCTTGATGAACACGGAGCCGGGGAGGCCGTTCAAGCGCTGAACGCATCCTTGGAAGGGCTGCTGGGGTCGCCAGTCGAGGTGACACGGCTGGTGCCGGTGCCGGCCGGAACCGAGCAACAAGGCCAGCTCTGACGCGAGCCACCCGGCCGCTCGGCAGCGTTAGCAGATTCTGGTGGCCCGCTTCGCGGAGCTCCCGCGTTACGCCGGCCAGGCCGTCCGCGTCGATATCGACAAGAGCAAGGTGCCAGCCGCTCTCCGCCAGCGCCCCCGCTTGCTCGGCCAATCCCTGCCGGACCACCGGTACTCCTCGCCGTGTGCGGGATCCATCACGCTGCGGCGGGAGGTCGAGATGGCTGGGATGGTCAAGCCGACCTCGCTCAGCACACTGTTGAAGTCGGACAGCCGCTGCGGACTGAGATCGCCGACCCGCACCCAAGTATCGGTGGGATCGACTTCGGTGAAGCC
>JBKOZG010000370.1:0-7171 GCA_046725775.1 Actinomycetota bacterium
CTCGACCCATCCCGGGTCGGTCCAATCCGCGTGCCAGCGCTCGAGGAGGAAGGCTCCGTCCTCGATCCACTCGAACGTCGCGCGTCCGCGGCCCATCGACCGGCCCTCGACGAACGGCTCGAACTCCCAGGTGCCGACGAGATGCTCGAGCGGCGAGTCCGCCATCGGTCAGATCCTCGGCGCGGCTGTTTGGGCGACGGCGTCATCGGCGAGGATCGCCTGCGAGTCCTTGCGGACGGCGTTTAGGGTCATCGGTCTCTCTCCCATGGTGTACTCGTTGACGAGCTCGGTCATGCGGTTGATGCGGGCGCGCCACAAGTCCTCATACTGGTCGAGCAGGCGACGCGCGACACGTAGGCCCTCGAGGTTGCTGTGGACGACCTTTCGCCGCCCGATGCGCTGCTTGGTGACCAAGCCGGCCCGCTCGAGCACGGCGACGTGCTTCTGCACCGCCGCGAAGCTCATCGGGTAGTAGCTGGCCAGCTCGGCGACGCCCTCCTCGCCGTCGATCGCGCGGCGCACGATGTCGCGGCGAGTGTAATCCGCCAGTGCGCCGAACATGCGGTCGAAGTCGGGCGGAGCGATTGCACATATACAACCATACGGTTGTATGACTTCGGGTTCAAGCCTCTGCCGTATGCCGCGCCGAACACCGCCCATGCGGTCGAGTCTGAACTATGGCCGGTCGCGCATGCGTTCCGGCGCGGGCAGCAGATTCGGCTGCAAGTGTCCCGTGGCGCCCATCCCCGCTACGGACGCAACCACGGCACCGCCGAACCGTTCGCCACTGGGACACGGCTGCAGGCGAGCGAGCGTACAGTGCTCCATGATGCTCAGCACCCCTCCGTGGTGTGGCTACCCGTTCACGGCTAAGCTCCGCAAAAGCAAAAAGCGAGCATCTGACGCCCGCCCTTGGGAGCTTGCATGAGCAGCCAGATCCCGACGATCTACGAGTGGGCTGGTGGCCGACCGGCCTTTGAGCGTTGGTTGGGCCGGTTCTATGACCTCGTGGAGGACGACGAATTGATAGCACCGCTATTTGGCGGCAAGGTACGTGACCAACACCGTCGCGATGTCGTGACCTGGTGGTGTGAGGTGATGGGCGGACCCGCCGCCTACACCGATCACCTGGGTGGCTATGAGCATATGCTTTCGAAGCATCGTGGACTGCGCATCACCAGCCAGCAACGCTTGCGTTTCGTCACATTGCTCTCCCGTGCAGCCGATGACGCCGGTCTGCCGGCCGATCCTGAGTTTCGGGCAGCGGTGATGGGCTACGCCGAGTGGGGTACCCGTTTGGCGATGCACAACTCCAGCGATACCGACGACATCGTCGAGCACGCACCGGTTCCTCGCTGGGGTTGGGGAGTGGCACCGCCGTACCAGCCGTAGCGGTTCACTAGGTCGACCCAGATCGGTTATCAGGTGAACGCCAACAGTCCGCCGTTCCAGCCGCGGCGCCGCTACGACCCAGGCCGCACACGACGCCTGGAAAACCGTGTCATGAGTGTGCTAGTCGGCGCCGGCTTGGTGCCACATTCCTATCTGTTGACCGCGAAGGGGCGAAAAACCGGCCGGGCACGCAGAAACCCCGTGGTCGTCGTCGAATACGACGGCCGGCGTTGGCTGGTCGCTCCTTACGGGCCGGTGTCGTGGGTGCACAACGCGCGCGCCGCGGGACACATTGCGCTGACCCGCCGGGGGAAGACGCAGGCCTACACGGTTCGCGAGGTCTCAGACCAGGAAGCCGGACCGATCCTTCAGCTTTATGTACGCATCGCCTCTGCCACCCGACCCTACTTTCAGGCCGCTCTGGACGCTCTAGTGGAGGACTTCGTCACTGAAGCCGCCTTCCACCCTGTATTCGAACTGACTCCCTCAGCGGCGATCTAAATTCCGCCGCCGCAGCGCTCAGGTCTTGGTGCTTTCGGCGTAGGCGTCGATGCCGTCCATCAACCGGCGCAGGCCGAACCACACCATCGGCGCGACGTTCCCCTCGTCGTCGAAGGTGGCGTTCGCCGTCAGCTCAGCCATGATGGGGAACCGCTTCGGGTCGAGCCGCTCCGCGAGCACCCGCCCGTAGTCTGCGCCGGCCGCTGCGTCCAGCTCGGTAGCGATGCGCGCCAGATCCCGTACGGCACCGGACGCGAACGTCGCCGCGGCGAGCAGATCTCCGCCCGACAGCCCGGCACGGGCCAACGGCCTAAGCAGCGCTTCTGTCCAGGCCAGCGCGTTCGGCCCGATCGGCGCCGTCGTTGTCGGCGTCTTGACCAGCCACGGGTGCCGCTCGTACAGCCGCCAGAGCGCAGTCACCCAGGACTCGACCTCTGTGCGCCAGCTTCGTCGGTGGCTCGTCGGGACGGGCGGCGTTCCGTACGTGGCATCGGTCATCGCGGCAATGAGATGCGCCTTGCTGGGGATGTGTCGGTAGAGCGCCATCGGCGTGTACCCGAGCTCGCTGGCGATCCGCTGCATAGAGAGGGCGTCAAGTCCTTCGGCGTCGGCGATCGCAATCGCCGACGCCAAGATCGAGTTGATCCCCAACCGCGGTCGTTCCACCTTGACCGGCTCGGGCTCCGTGCGCCACAAAAGCTCGGATACCGTAAGCGGGTCGGCTTCGTCTGCGGAGCTCATGACCTTGCAGTATAGGAGCTAAGCGCCGCATATATCATATACCCACGCGATGCTCCGCATTCGGCAAGCCGGGTGCGCCGGGTATGCCGGACTCCACCGTGGCGACGGGCCGGGGACGGCGCAAGGCGGCGATACCGGCGGCAAGAGCCCAGTAGAGCAACAGTGTCGCCGCCGTTGCCGCGGTGCCCCATCCGACCGCGCTGTAGAAGTGGGTGGCGTCGTCGCCGAAGAACATGGCCGGTACGAACGCGACGTTGATGACGGCGACCACGTAGGCGGCGCGGCCGATCCATCGCGGCAGGATGCCGGAACGCACGATCGCCGCGCCGGCGGCGAGTAGCGTCGCGGCGGTGAGGAGTCGGGGAATCGAGCCGTGTAGCAGCATGTTCGCGTGGGCGACTGGACCATCCACGGTCGGGTCGACCTTGCCGTCTGTGGTCTCCAGCACAATTCCGGTCTCAAGTGAGATGGCGACCAACGTCACGGCCACATATAACAGGCCGGCGCCGGAGACCACACTGGCGAGGAAGTCGTACCTGGCTCCCGCCCGGCGCATGAGGTGGGCCAGTCCTAGGAGGAACACCAGGATGGCCATGACGGCGATCAGATTGAGCAAGTTCCTGATCAGCACGTTCCAGGCCGGCGGCGGCCCGGAGTAGATGAAGTACAGCGGCACTAGGACTACGCCCAGCACCGCGGCGAGGATGCCGGCGAAGCCAGCCACCCTGCGAACCGCAGTTTCAGTCATAAGCTCAGTATAGGTTATAAGTTAAGTATGCGTCATATACTGAATGTTGTACCGGGACAGCTCTTGTAAGCCGCGGGGCGGCAGGTCGGCGTCAGCTCGTTCTTCAGCCGCCTGATACCCTCCGCGGCGTCACCTTCGATCAGCGCCGCGATCGTGCGTCCGGCTGGTCGTCGATACGCGGCATCGGGGGTGGTTGGCGTACGGTGTACCGCGCATTCACGCGCTCTGGTACTCGTCGTGCCGGCGGATCCAGAGCTGCCATGCCTCGCCCTCATCGCGGCCTTTTGGTGCGTGGTCGAGGATCGGGTAGTAGCCCATGACGAACTCCAATCCGCGCCAGGTTGTCGTGTACGCCTGAAAGACGGAGCCGTGGTCGCGCACGTACGCGCTGAACCCGGGGCTCTCGGTGAGGTAGCCAGCGACGTCGGTGCCGCACGAGCGGGCGTTGTGCTCGACGATCGGCGGCAGACCTCCACTGCCCATCATCGCCGCGACGGCCTCGCGGCCTTGCTCCGTGGTGTGGGAGAAGCCGAGGTTGAAGTTGAAGTCGGTGCGCGCAGTGGAGACCCAGGGAAGGCTCCAGCCCATGCGGCGTTTGTACGCCTGCAGCTTCTCCAGCGGCGCTTGTGAGACGAGGAGGAATGTCACGTCGCGAGCGTGCAGGTGGGGGAGCACGCCGTTGATGGTGTCGGCGATCGAGGAATTAACCGGGCAACCGGCCTCGTAGCTGGGGCCGAACATGAAGTGGTAGACGAGCAGCTGGGATCGCCCATCGAACAACTCGCCCAGCGCCTTCTCGCCGTCGTCGGTATCGAAGCGGTACTCCTTTTCGACACGGACCCAGGGCAGCTCGCGTCGCTGCCGAGCCAGATCGTCGCCTACCCTGGTGTGCTCCTTTTCCCGGGCGAGGAGTTCCTCACGTGCGGCGAGCCATTCCTCGCGGGTTCCGATCTTGTGATCCGTCATTTTCGTTCCTTCTTTAGTCGCCTTGGCTGGTGTCGCGAGACGCGTCGACGTCTATCCAGTGCGTATGGTTTCATCACGCAACCAAGCTGACCTTAGCAAAGGCGGTTGCATTGTGCAACCACCCTGTTAAACTGCCTCCAAATGCTGGGAAATACCTACGAGGGCCAGAACTGCTCGGCAGCACGGGCGCTTGAGGTCGTGGGCGAGCGCTGGAGCCTCCTCATCGTCCGCGACGCGCTCTTCGGTGGCATCACCCGCTTCGCCGATTTCCAGCGCAGCCTAGGCCTCGCCCGGAACATCCTCTCCTCGCGGCTGGACCGTTTGGTCAAGGCAGGGCTGATGGAACGCCGCCAGCCCGAGGGCTCTGCCTATCACGAGTACCACCTGACCGAGAAGGGGGAAGATCTGAAGCCGGTCGTGATCGCGCTGAGCCATTGGGGCGACCGCTGGGCAGCACCTAACGGCCCCCCGATCCTCTACAGACACGCCGGCTGCGGCGGCCACGTCGAGCAGCAGCTGGTCTGCAGCGACTGTGGACAGATCGTGACCAAGGAGCAGGTGGGAGCCCATCCCGGACCAGGAACGACCACCGCCGATAGGCATCGAGCAGTCCGGCGGTGAGCTTCGGGTTACGAGCGTCGGCCAGCGCGTCCGAGAGGCGACACTTCCGCATGGAATTCAGTAGGTCGGGCCCATTCGCCGGCCTGCGCGCAACCCGGCGATGACTTTCCAGCCCTGAACCCGTCTTATTTTGATGAGATGCGACCAACACCGCGAGACGAGGACGGGCGGGGCATGACAACGTCGTCCCTCCTGACGTTTCAGGCTGGCGACGAGGCGGCATTCGGCGCTCTGATGGAGCGGTATCGCCGGGAGCTTCGGTTGCACTGCTACCGGATGCTGGCTCGCTGGAGGACTCCGAGGACCTGGTGCAGGAAACCTTCCTGCGCGCGTGGCGAAGGCGGGCGAGCCTTCAGCACAAATCGTCACTGCGGCCGTGGCTGTACCGGATCGCAACCAACGCGTGCCTGGACTGGCTCGCACGCAACCCTCGACACATGCCGTCGCGGCGAACGCCGGCGTCCGGCCCGGCGTCTCCGTCGGAGATCTCCTGGCTACAGCCGTTCCCGGACCGCCTGCTGCAGGGCGTCGCGTCGGATGAGGACGAGCCCGAGACGGCCGTCGTGTCCAAGGAGACGATTAGCTCGCCTTCCTCGTCGCCATCCAACATCTGCCGGCGCGCCAACGAGCGGTGCTCATCCTGCGCGACGTTCTTGGCTGGCCTGCCAGCGACACCGCTTCGCTACTGGACGCCACTGTCGCGTCGGCGAACAGCGCTCTGCAGCGCGCCCGCGCGACACTGCGGCGCCATCTGCCAGCGAACCGGTTCGAGTGGTCGCAGTCCGCGGATGCGCGTGCTCACGAGCGGACGATGGTTCACCGGTACATGGACGCCGCCGAGCGTGGCGACACGGCCGCCATCGTCGCGCTATTGCACGAGGACATCAGCTTCGCGATGCCCCCGGAGCCGGAGTCATGGACGGGACGCGAGGAGGTGGTGGCGTCCTGGACCGAGGGTTGTTTCGGCACTCCGGAGCTCGGTGACCGCCGATGCTTGCTCACCGCGGCCAACATGCAGCCAGCAGTGGCGGGCTACAGCCGGCGCGCCGGCGAGGTGGAATACCGCCCGTTGGCGCTCGACGTACTGCGTATCGAGGACGGTCTGATCAAACAGATCATCACATTCGCGCCCAAGGTCTTTCCAGCTTTCGGTCTGCCGCCAGCGCTCCCAGCCTCATCGCCAGGCGAGGGTGTCAGCACTGATGGTCCCTGAAGCTGATCTTGCCGCCGACCTCGTGCAGACGCGTAGGCGTGAGGTCCGCCGTCCAACTGAACCAAATCGACTGAAGAGAGGATCGATCATGTCCACCGCAGAGACCACGCAGAGCATCCACACACGCAGATGCCAGACATGGAACGGCAAACCGCCGCAGGCAAGGTGCTCTGGCACTTCACCATGTCGCTGGACGGGTTCGTGGCGGGTCCGAACCACACAATGGACTGGATGACCGGGATCACGCACCGGGCCGGCCTCGTCGAGGAGTACACCGAGACCACCGGCGCTGTGCTGGGAGGTCGGGATGGCTTCGATGCCTACCCCGACGTCAGGGGTATCTACGGCGGCGCCTGGCAGGGGCCGGTGTTCGTCCTGACCCACCATCCCGAAGACGCGCAGCCTGCCGACGGCGTGACTTTCCTGAGCGGCGACGTGGCCGAGGCTGTCCGGATCGGGCTGGAGGCCGCTGCCGGCAAGAACCTCGAGGTCTTCTCGCCCACGATCGGCCGACAGCTTCTCGAGCGCGGACTGATCGACGAGATCGACCTGCACATCGCGCCGGTGCTGCTGGGCGATGGGATCCGGCTCTTCGACAACTCCGGGGGCGTCCCTGTTCGGCTCGAACTTCGCAACGGCGATGACCCCACGGCCGCAGTGAACCTGCGATACCACCCGGTCACCACCAGGTAGGCCAGAGGCACACATCGCAAGGAGCGAACCGTCTGAACGATCTCCACACCACATGGGTGGGTGTGTCCGCCAGGGCTGGGCGCCATCGCTCGGCAGCGATTGCACGACAAGTTGCCAAAAAGACCACTGGTTTGGTCCCAGCATCGCCCGCCTACATTTTCTGCAGGTCAGAGTCGGCTACCGCCTGGTAAGGCGGCCGGAGGGCGCCTCATCAGGTCGCGAGTGCATGCTCCACGAGGTCAGCGAGTAGCCGCGCACACCGAGCATCCGGATCGAGGTCCGGGTCGTAGATAGTC
>JBKOZG010000144.1:0-7708 GCA_046725775.1 Actinomycetota bacterium
GTCCATCGCCCCACAATGACATCGCCCAATGCGGTGAGCGGAATCCTCACGGTACTGGTCCGGCAAGACCATCTTGGGCACCAGGATGGATATCAATTTGTAAGGCGTCCTGGCAGCCTCACGATGCTGTTGTCGGTGAAATCGTGAAATCGGCCCCATTTCCCTGATCACAGGCTTGCCATCTGATCAGTAATCAGATGGCTCGGAGTGCACGAGAGCCCCGCACGGGAGCTCCCAGCGTGCCTCTCACGCACGACGTGCCTACCCGGAGGCAGCGCCCCGACGTGGGATGGCCACGTACGTGGCCTTGATCACTTCAGCGACACCAAAAGAGCCAAGCGCGACAGATGGTCGATCTTGCTCTAATTTGGATCCGACACTCGCGGCAGTCGACGCAACTTGGGGGATTAGATGGCTGTACGAGGGCCTGATTGCCTGCGAAAAGCGAATAGTGACGAAAAAGTCTCGGTTCTCAAGGAGAACGGCAATATCGTATTCACGAAACCGATGTCAAGCACATCTTGCTTTCTAAGAAGGAATACCCGCAGGGGGCGAGTGGCATCGTTACGGAACTGCATACCGGCCTTCTCGGTAACATCACGCATGTGGACATCCGCTTAGAGGACGGCAAGTTCGTACGTGATGTGCTCGTCGATTATTTCAGGGCCTGATGTCACGACCATTCCGTATCTCGCGCCGTTCAGCCCGGTTCATCGCCAGGAGCAATTTCAAGGTTCACTTCACGACGCGCGGCTGTTGCTAGCAACGGGCGCACGAGAGCCGCGAGAGTGCCTTCCATGAGGACTCCCAGGGGTCTAGCTCCGCGAGCTCGCATATTTCTGCGGTCTCTGCGGCGCGCTCGCAGACGTAACGGGTGCTGATGCCCAGCACGGCTGCTGCCTCCTTTGTGGTGACCAGATCAAGATGATCTTGCCGCGACGATTGCACATGAGCGTCTACGCGGAGTTCCGCCAGCGGAACAGCGGAAGTGATGACGGCTTGGGCCTTCCTCGTCGACGAAGGCGTCATGACCCGCGACGGGCCAGCGTCTACCGATGGACGCAGCGCACGTACGAGACCCCCGCCGGACAACCGGCGCCGGCCAATGTGCTACTGGTCCCGGCCCAGCCGATAGCATCGGCCGATGGCCGACTACGAACCAGTTTCTCTCGACTCGGTCTGCAACGCTGGTGTCGACGTGTTCGGCGACGACACCCCCAATCCGCCGATCGGCCCGGTGACCCTTCGCGGGCTCCCGTTCGTCATCGGCTCCGAAACCCCTTCCAGAGACAGGTGCCTGGTCGTTCCAACCTCATCCGTGTCGGTCGAGGTCGGCCGCCAGGCAAGGCGAGTGATCATCGCGCACCGGCTGCTGGAGCCCTCGGGTCCGGCCGGCCACGGTGTCGGCGCGGCCGTTGCCGACTACGCCTTCCACCTGGCGGGCGGCGAGACCGTCACGGTCACGATCCGCGAGCGGTTCGAGATCCAGATCGTGCCGCCGGCGTGGGGACGCGAGCCGTTCCTCGCGGTCAGCGACTCCCATGACGGCAACCGGGAGCGCTTCGGCGGCGCCTGGAACGCCGCCGGCTTCCGCCTGACCGAGCACTACCGAGGTTCGGCGTCCACCTACTACCTCTGGTGTTGGGACAACCCCCATCCCGACAAGGCCGTCGAACGCGTGGAGCTCATCCCGCGGGGCAACTCGTTCGCCGTCGCCGGCATCACCCTGGGACACCTCGACGAGCACCCGTTCGTCCGTACGCCGGCACGGCCGGTCCGGCTCGTCCGCACTGACACCGCGACCGCGACGGGCGACACCGACGCTGAGACCACACCGGCGGGCAGCGATGCGGAGAAGCCCGACGTCCTCACGCTCGAGGTCGACCGCGGCGTCGCCACCTACCCGCAGCCTCTTCCGAGCGACGACGACCGGCAGGGCTGGGGTGCCGCCGACGCGTCGGACGCGAGCCTCGCGTACGCACAGGTCGCGGCCGTCCCCTCCGCCACCGTCGTCGTACGGCAGGGCGCCGAGGAACTCGGCAACGTGCGGTGGGGCGATGTCGAACGCAACGGCCAGGCGGCTGGCGACCGGGTCCGGGTCGAGCTCGCAGATCCCGGTCGCAACTGGGTCCACGTCAAGGTGCTCGACGGCGCCACCGGCCAACCGGTGCCGTGCCGGGTCCATTTCCGTTCACCAGAAGGCATTCCGTACCAGCCCTACGGTCACCACCACCACGTGACGCAGAACCTCAACAGCTGGCACTACGACGTCGGCGGGGATGTCCGCCTCGGCCAGCAGACCTACGCCTATGTCGACGGCACCTGCCAGGGTTGGCTTCCCCGCGGCGACGTCGACGTCGAGGTCGCCCGCGGGTTCGAGTACGAGCCACTCCGCCAGACCGTGCGGATCGACACCGGGCAACGGGAGCTCACCCTCCGGATCAGGCGGATGGCAGACCTGGCATCCGAGGGATGGTGGTCCGGCGACTCCCACGTGCACTTCCTTTCCACCGCGGGCGCCCAGCTCGAACAGCTTGGCGAGGACCTGCGGATCGTCAACCTCCTGCAGTCCCAGTGGGGCGCTCTCTTCACCAACACCGAGGACTTCCGCCGTGGCGGCGATCCCAGCCGTACCAACGCCGTCCTCGGCGGCGGATACCTCACCTACGTCGGGCAGGAGAACCGCCAGCACGCCCTCGGCCACCTCGTCCTGTGGGGGCTGAAGGAGCCCGTCATGCCCTGGTGCAGCGACGGTCCCGACGAGGCGGAGCTCGGTGGTGCCCTGGACGCCAACCTCAGCGACTGGGCCGACCGTACGCACGCGCAGGGCGGCACGGTCGTCGCGGCCCACTTCCCGCACCCCAACGGCGAGCCCGCCGTTCTTGTCACCACCGGACGCGCCGACGCTGTGGAGATGCTCGCGCACTCCGGCGACTCCCTGCTGGAGTACTACCGCTATCTCAACTCTGGTTACCGCCTGCCGCTCGTCGGGGGCACCGACAAGATGTCGAGCGGCGTGCCCGTCGGCCTTTACCGCACGTACGCCCGACTCGGCTCCAGTGAGGAGCTCACCTACGACGGCTGGTGCAGCGCGGTGCGGGCCGGGCGGACGTTCCTGTCCGGCGGTCCACTTCTCTCGCTCTCGGTCGACGGCAGCCAGCCGGGCGACACGGTCGAGATGTCCGGTCCGGGCTCGGTCACCGTCGACGCCACCGTCAGGAGTGTCTTTCCCCTTCGCTCGCTCGAACTCGTCCGCAACGGCGAGGTCGTCGCGGTCGAGGAGGCACACGGCCGCCGGGAGCTGTCGCTCAGCGAGTTGCTCCACGTCGACGGCAGCACCTGGTTCGCGGCCCGGGCCTTTGGCACCGACAGCCACCTCGACGAGTGGGGCCGCCAGGTCTTCGCCCACACCTCGCCGGTCTATGTCGCGTGCGGCGGGCCGTGGGGCATGGCCGATCCGGACGGACTCCGCTACATCCGCACGCTCGTCGAGGGCGCCCGCGAGTACATCCGGCACACTGCTCCCCGCCGCGCCGACCACCTCACCACCCACCACCACGGCGAGCCCAACCACCTCGCCTGGCTCGAACGCCCCTTTGAGGAGGCGCTGGAGGCACTCGACTCCCGCACCCGGAACCGCTGACGGCACGATCGGCGCATCGCCGTTGTGACGTGTGCCACACCGCAGATCAGCCTCCGCCGAGCCGGCCGCATGCACCCTCTCGGCGTCGGCGCCGCCCACAAAGGCCAGGCCGTGACCATCCTCATCGAGGCCGACACCGTCAGCGTGATCCACCGCGACACCGGCCAGGTTCTCAGCGACCACACCATCGACCCCGACCGCAGCTACTTGCGCCACCAACACAGACAGCCCGGCCGATGGCCACACCCAATATGAACGATGACTCGGTCGAGGGTGAAGGTGTCGGCCATTCCGGCTTCGTCGATGATCACCAGTGTCGACGGCCGATCGCTGCCGCCCAGTCGGGTAGTGCGCCATGGTCTAGGGACCACAGGAGTTTGGCGAGGGTGTCGGTGTGGATGCCGGTTTGCTCGGCGAGGACGGCGGCCGCGGCCGCCGACGGGGCCAGGCCGACCACCTGACCGCCGTCTTGGGTTCAGGCCAGGGTGAGGGCTCGTGGCGGTGGTCTTCCCGGCGCCGGCGGGGGCGATCGCGAGCTGCACACATGCCCCGGAGGTGCACATCTGGCGGACCAGGAAGGCCTGCCCAGCATTGAGCGCGGTCCCGTTCGCCGCCATTTCGAGCAGAGCCACGTCAACCGCCGTCGACTCGACGGACGCACCGCCGCGACCTCCCGCCGCCGCAACGAGACGGGCCTCGGCGTCGAGGTGTACAGCTGTGCGCCGGCGACGGTGTCGACCGACGACCCGTCGACCCGCCGCAGCGCCTCCGGTTCGGCGACATTGTCAGCCGGTGCGGCCGGGCAACAGACCGGCGATCGAGTACCTCATCGTCCAACAGGTCGACCAGCGCCGCCGCATGCTCCGCAGGTACGTCGATGGTGCGGACTTGTCGTTGTGACTCGGACCGGACATGCCACAGCTGCCAGGTCGAGCGGCTCGCCTCGATAACGGTCCGGATCCGATCGCCGTGTGCGCGATCCAGTGTGAGTCGACAATCCTGGTGGCCTCAGCAGGCGGTGCGAGCGCCGTGCGCACCATCGAGGCGACGGCCTCCCGCTGCCCAACACGGCTGCCGCTTCGCTGAGCCAGGTGGCGCGTTGTCCGGCCAGGGATCGGGGCTCCTGTTTGGCGTCGCGGGTCTCCAACGTCGCCTGCTGCGCCAGATGCAACGCTTCTACCGGGTCGGTGGCCGGCCATGATCTTGCTGGAATTGGATGGCCAGCTCGCCGCGGCGGGCTTCGATGCGGACACGGCGGGTGCACCAGCGCTGATTCAGTCGGGGGTCGACACCGACGATCTCCCGGATCGGCCGCTTCGCCGGATCGGTGCCGGGCCGTTCAGCGAACCGCACGCCTAACGTCTCGCGAAGGTGCTGCTCCAAGGCGGTGTTGTAGGTCCGAAACTGCCACGTTGGCCTTGAACAGCACCCGGCCGTCGATCGACAGCCAGCGTCCGTCGAGGGTCTGCACCTTGTTCGCGACTGCGACGTGGGTGTGGAGATCGGGGTCGCCGGCGCGGCTGTCCCGGTGGGTGAACGCGGCGGCAACGAGGCCTCGCACGTTGACTTGCCGGATGCCTTGCGGCCCGGTCCGGGTGAACAGGGCATGCTCCTTCATGAACCTCAGCGCCTCCTTGACGGCTGCCTGATGGGGCTGTTCGATCGCGGCCGCACCGCCGGATCGGCCACCGCCAGGTCGTAACCGGCAACTGTCTGTGTTTGCAGCCGGAAGTCTTTCGCGATCTGTCCCGCCAGTTCCCGAGCATCCATCGGCTCCCGGCCCTGGGCGGCGTGGAAAACTGTCGAGCGACCTCGGTCCGCACCCGTGCCCCGGTCTGTGGCGGGCAGCGAAGCGCCGACCGGAAGGCCGGCCGCCTTATTGATCGCGGCAATGCGTCTGGCGACTCGAGCCGGAACGGGCTGACGTCGCCATCGACGACCCTGAATGGTGCCCCGAGCCTGGCTACGTCCTGGTAGTCGCGTTCGGTGAGGTCGGGTCCTTCCAGCTGCTGCTGGCGGAGCTCGGCTAACGGGTGCAGGCCGCAGCCGAACAGCGCTCGCATCTGCTCGGCGGTCACCGGGTCCCCGGCGCCCAGGCCGTCGATCCCGTCCATGCCGGAACCGATCCACACCCCCGGCGTCTCACCGCGTTCGGTGTAGTAGACGCCAGGCCGGTGTGACCTCTCTCGGTCGCATCCAAGGCTGCGACCTGCCGGGTCAGATAGTCATACCCAGATTCCGCTGTGAGCTTGTGGATGCTCATCGTCACACCCACCCGAAGGGGGTACATGCTGCTCCGCGGTCAGGACGACCCGAGCTACTTCCGGCAGTGGGCCCCGATGTCAACGGCTCGCGAGTCGCTGGATTCACTCCGTGCTCGTCTAGGGGTGAGAACCCGGCGGGGTACGTGGCGGGTACTCTCCTGAGAGGTGGGTGTGGTGGAACGCCGCAGCGAAGAGCAGGTGTTGAGGCTGGAAGCTCTGCCACGCAGCTTGCCGCTAGGCAGTCAGTCGTGCCTCTTTGCGTCAGCCGCACCCACCCCGTCTAGGGACGGAACTGTGCTTGTTTTCGGGCCGGATCGCGCCGTGTGCGATGGTTTGGGCTATCGGCGGATTCAGGCGGCGATGCTGAGAGTGGGGGTCCGCTGCGCAGCATTGGCGAGATCGGCGCGCAGCGTGCGGTAGATCAGGTCAGACAGCCGTCTTTTGAGGCAGCGGAGGGCTTCGCGGCTGGTTTTGCCTTCGGTTCGTTTGCGGAGATAGTGGGCGCGGCCTTCGGTGTCTGCGCGGATCTGGGTGATCGCTATCGTGTAGAGCGCACAGTTGCGCTGCCGATTGCCACTGCGGTTCAGGCGGTGTCGAACGGTTCGCCCCGACGATGCCGGGACGGGTGCTGTTCCGTTGGCGGTGGCGAAGTGGTGCCGGGTGGGGTAGCGGCGGACGTCGGAGACGTGGCCGATGATCGTGGCCGCAACGACCGGGCCGACGCCGTAGACATCAGGCAGCCTGCTGCCGCTGGCTTTGACCAGGGCGTCGATTTGGATCCGCAACTCAGCGAGCTGCTCGGTGAGGGTCAGCATCCGGTCCAACCGGCTCCGAGTCACCGCGGCCCGAACACTGTCGTCGCCGCTGAGTAACTCCAGTGCAGCGCACAGGTGCGCCGTGTTGGTCAGATGCGGCAGCTGGTGCTGGTAGCCGGGCCGCAGCCACAGCAGATCGGTGTGGACCCGGTTCGCGGTCGCGGTGCGTTCGTTCACCAGCTGGTCGCGGTACTCGGTGAGCACCCGGTGATCCGCGGCGTAGCCGGTCATCGGACGTACGGGCGGCAAGGATGGCTCGCGAGCGGTAATGCGGGCGATCGCGACCGCGTCGACCGGGTCGGTCTTGCCCCGGCCGGGTCGGCTCAGCCGTTCCCGCGACGTCATCAGCGGCGGCACCTCCACGACGTTTAGGTCCCGCTCGGGCAGGTAGATGGCGGCCGGCCAGCCGAAGTTGCCGGACCCTTCGATGCCCACCCGCACCACGTTGTGGCTGGTCAGCAGCGCCAGCAGTCGGACGTAGCCGCTGTCCTGGTTCGGCAACTCGAGTTGCCTGACCTGTGCGGCGTGGTCGATTACGGCCACGGCGAGGGTGTCCTTGTGCGTGTCAACGCCTGCGAACATCCGGTCTTCTCCATCCCATCCAGGTATTCCGCGGCCGGGCAGAGCGTCGGCATCTCAAGGGGATACATGGCGTTCCCCCACGCCCCCAATCGAGCGTCAACAGCCCAGACGAGCCGCCGACGGGAGGCACCTACTACTCAGAGCCTCGGGCATGCCGGGCAGCAAAAGGGTTGAGCCTTACCGACGGCAGTGCGGACCCCGACGACGTCGGGGCACCAGCCATCCTCACCTGAGATGCATCAGGTGTAATCGGTTGCGCTCTTCGAGTCGCTGCACTGGCTGATGAGAATTTGGGGGTCGGCCGGCGACGTCGACACACATTGGTGCGTGCGAGCCCGTTCAGGTGTATGGCGCGGGGGTCCCGGTTGCGGCTGAATTGTTGCAACGAGCACGCGGGTCTGTGT
>JBKOZG010000237.1:0-14759 GCA_046725775.1 Actinomycetota bacterium
CGCGACATTCAGGCGCGGATCCGGGCAGGCGAGACCCTCGAGGATGTGGCCGGAGTGGCAGGCATTCCGATGGATCGGGTCGAGCGCTTCGCTACGCCGGTCCTTGCCGAGCGCGAGCACGTCGCGTCCATGGCCATGGCGTCCTCAGTACGCCGCCGCGGTGAGCCCTCCGGTCACCGCAGTCTGCGCATCACGGTCACTGAGCGTTTGCTTGGTCGCGGAGTCGACATCGACGCCATCCGATGGGACTCATATCGCCTGGATGATGGCCGCTGGGCCGTCACCGCGGATTATCGATCGGGAGACACGAATCGGCACGCCTTGTTCCTCTATGACCTTCGTGGGCGATTCTCCATTGCTGCCAACGACGAGGCTCGGTGGCTGCTCGGCGATCAGGTCTCATCACGGGGGTCGCAGCGGGCCCGCCCGCGACTGGCGGAGGAGTCGACCGAGGAAGACACCGAGCCAACGCTGGTGAGCGACAAGCTGGCGTTTAGGAAAATGGCTCATGAGGTGGCGCGAAACAAGCCTGCGGAGAACCCCCCAGCTGAGGCCGAGGCGGATGAGCCGACCCTTCCCGTGCCCCGAATGCTGCGCCCAGTGGCGGACGTGCCCGACCTGAGTGGCGCAGCTGACGTGGCACCCGATGTGTCGCCGATCGGGCCGCAGTACGAGATGTTGGGCGGCGACGGCTACAGCGAGGATTCACCGCGTGTGTACCCCGGTCTGAGCGATGCGACTGCGGTGCCTGAGACCGAGACCCTTACCGATGGCGGCTGGGAGCCGGCCATCGTGATCAACTATCCGGTCGAGCCGAGCCTTCACGACGAGGCTGTCATTGACGCCCCGAGTCCGGAGGAAGACTCACCCGGCCCCTCCCCAGGGACCGTCGAGCACGAATTGCCGGGCACCGACGAACCTGGTCCGCCCGACCTGCCAGCGAACCTCGACGATCGGACCGATGAGGCCCATGAGTTCGAGATCGAATCGCTGGCGCACGGCGACACCCCGACGGAGCCGAAGAACGTCAAGCGGAAACGAGCGTCAGTCCCCAGCTGGGACGAGATCATGTTCGGCGGACCCAAGCGTCACAGCTAGGTATCAGGGATCGGTTCCAGTAGCAATCGGGCGGCTTGGGTCGCAGATCCACTCACTCCAGGAGCCCGGGTAAAGAGCGGCCGCGCGCAGCCCAGCTGACTCCAGCGCGAGCAGGCTGTGCGTGGCGGTGATTCCTGAGCCGCAGTACACCACCGCGTCCTCCTTGCCGCCGGCTTCGGCATACCGCCTGGCGATCTCGTCTGGTGGGCGGAACCGCCCATCAGCGCGCACGTTCGCCGCCCACGGCAGATTGATCGCACCCGGAATATGGCCCGCAACCGGGTCGATTTGCTCCTTCTCTCCGGCGTAACGCTCAGGAGTGCGTACGTCGATCAAGATAGGAGCATCGGGGCTTCCAAGCCGCGCACTGATCTCCGTCCCAGCGAGCTGTGGCCGCTGGCCAGGGTGCGCGATGAAATCACCGCCGGCTGCCGGCGCACTTGGGCCGGAGACAGTGGGCAAACCGGCAGCGCTCCAGGCGGCGAAACCGCCGTCAAGGACCTTGACGGCACGGTGTCCAGCATCGATCAGGAGCCACCAAAGGCGCGCAGCGGCCTGCGAGTTGGCCGCATCGTAGGCGACAACCAGCGAATCCTGGCGCACGCCGATGTCCCGCATCGCCTGTTCGAAAACGGCAAGCGTCGGCAGCGGGTGACGACCACCGACACCCGGCGGGCCGGCGAGCTGCGTCTCCAGATCCACCCAAACTGCGCCAGCGATGTGGCTGGCTTCGAAGTCCGGCTTGCCAGGCGGACCGCCCAGATTCCAACGCACGTCAGCAACCAGTGGAGGCTGGTCGGAGCGAAGTAACGCCGCCAACTCCTGAGCAGAGATCAGCACGTCATAACTCATCATCATCAGCTGCCTCATCCAGTACTCAGGCGACGAGGAGTGGCACGAGCATCTCGGCCGGCGTGAGTGATCCATGCATGCCAATCAGGGTGTACTCGCGCGGAAACGCGCTTGTCATGACCGCCCAATCTCCACGCAGTGCCACCAGCACGTGCCCCCACCGTTCCCGGAGTTGATCATCGATCGCGGCGAACCAGCCTTCGTCGATCGCCTCGTCTCGAGTTCGTACCCAAGCAAGATCGCCAAGTCGGGCACGCCAGCGATCCGCCACACGACGGACAGGTTCTTGATCAACATATAGTTGCCGGAAGCGGGCCTCTCCAGCGAGAGCTGTTACGCCCGCCATCAGGGCCGGATCGTCCTCGGCGACGATTCGCTGCTCTGCCGGAATGTCGACCATGCCGTGATCACCGGTAAGGATCACTGTCACCTGCGGAGGCAATGCGGCGCGCAGCCTCTCGCACATCGCGTCGATACGCGCCAGCTGCTGCAGCCAGTCAGCCGAATTGCAGCCGTGTACGTGCCCGTAATGATCAAGCTCGCGCTCGTAGGCGTAGACGACGCTGCGATCACCGCGCACGGCTGCCTCAGCGATCAGTGCGATCCGCAGCTCCTCTGCACTTTCGTCGGAGAACGGCACGAATGAGGCCCCACGGAGCGCAGCCTCGGTAAGCCCGGTGCCCTGGAACCGAGCCAACGCGACCGAGGTAACCGCGACGCCGGCTTCGCGCGCCCGTTCGAAGAATGTTGGCTTGGATTGATAGACCGCAGGAACCAGATCGGATTCCCACGTCAAGCCATTCAAGATCTCGCCGGTCGCGGGTACCCGCGACGTGTAGCCGACCAGCCCATGCTGGCCAGGTGGCTGGCCCGTCCCCAAACTGCCCAGGCTGGTCACCGTCGTACTCGGCACCGCAGACGTGATCGGCTGCGCACCTCCTAGTAGCGATGCGAAAAAGGGCGCCGCCAGTACGGCCCGGCGTAGCAGGTTCCAGCCGAGCCCGTCGATCAGCACGACCACGTAGCGAGCTGACTGTGGCAACCCGTACGCATCCTCTGTGCAACCAGGCACGCCCAAGTGGGCGCCAATGCTCGGCATCAGCTCACCGAGCGTTGTGGATCGATAGGCCGGTACAACGATCTCAGGCAGTGACTGGCCGGCCGGCACCTCTGGCAAAGACCTCCCCACCGCGGGTGAGGTCATACTGCAGCCGCTCGCTGGAGCGAGCTGGCGAACCTCACGAGGCGCGTGACTCGGTCCGCGCCATCGGCCGCGGCGCTCATGCGCACGGTCAGGTCGTCGCTAACCAGGGTGCCGGTGTATCCATGATCGGCTTCGCACTGCGGATCACTGCATGTCGCCAGCTCAAGATCGATTCGGCGCACCGCCCCCCAGCCCACAGACAGCCAGGTCTCAAGTACATCCTCTGAGCCGGCCTGGTACGCCTCTGGCTGAGTAACGACGCGAGTCACGGCAACCGTGTTGATCTTGCCCAGCGCAACTGATTCCGTGGAGGATGCTGCGTGGATCCCTGTTGCAGGAGGCTCGGCAGGTTGGTCGTCGGTGTGGCCAATGAGGAGCCGAGTGCGGGTTAGTGCAAGCACCGTGACATGACGGTGGATCTCGTCGCGATTGAAGGTCGGCTCGTGATGCACCACGAAATCCAACAGCTCCTCGTCCGCGAGGGCGATCATGATTGCGTCCTCGACAAGTTCCGGAAAGTATCCGCACGCATCGATCTCGGCGCGCAGATCCTTCCTCGTGGAGCCAATCCTCATGCCGATCATCCTGCCACGCAGCACCCACACCCGCCTTGATCGGCCGCTGATTGCTCCCGCAGGGCAATTGCATTCGTCGGGGGGCTACAACACACGGGCCAGTGGGTCACGCTGATCCGCCGTGGGTGCAATGAAGATTCGCGCGCCCAGTACCGAGATCGAGTTAACTGAGGCCACACAGGGGCGGAGGGTCACCGAGGCAAGCTGCGGAATCGCGTCGGCCAGCTGCGCTACCCGGTGCAGCAAGTCTTCGATACCCGCAATATCGACTCCCGGCGCTCCCTGGCGACCAAACAGTGTCGGGGCCGCCTTTAACTCTCCGACCATTTCCGCGGCATCGACAGCCGTCAATGGCGGCACGCGGTAGACAGTGTCGCCGAGCAACTCGCTAGGAATGCCGTCCAGCCCGAGCGACACAATGGGCCCGAACGCGGCATCCTCCCGACTGGTGACTACCAATGCCACGCCAGGTGGCGCCATGGCCTGGACGACCGGCATTGCAACCGACAGGCTGTCGTCGCCGGCAAGGCCGATCCCAGCCACCAGTTGCCGCAAATCCTTCCACGCGTCGGCCATCTCCGCTGCGCTGTCGATGTTGCGATGCACGCTGGCGAGGTCAGGTCGACCCCGCACGGCGCTGCTGGTGGCCTTCAGTACGACGTTCCAGCCCAGCTGATCACCAGCCGCTACTGCCTCGGCCAAGCTGGACACCGGGAGTTGCGGCACCAGGTTGATGCCGTATGTATGCAGCAGCTCAGCGATCTCGGTCTCGGTCAGCTCACGACCTTCTGGCCGCTCGGCCAGGATGCGATTGACCAGAAGCTTGGCAGCTTGCGTATTCACTTCCATGTTTGGCACGGCACCAGCGTCCCGGTTCCGCCAGTCCGCGTAGCTGGTGAGGGCTGACAGCGCTTGTATGGCATCGACCGATCCATCAAACCTCGGCAGCGTCCCCGGTGAGTCCGGCTCGCCGCTGCTCATCAACGGTGGATGGAAATCTATGAACACCCCGATCAATGGCTTGGTGGCTTCGGAGGCGACGTTCTCAAGAGCCAGGATGATCTCCTCAGTGCCCCGGTCGAAAGCATTCACGGCCGCGCAAACCACCGAGTCATAGCGCTGGTCGGTCAGCGCCTCACGCGCAGCCAGTACAAACGCCTCCGGGCCTGCCTCCGCTCCGAGTAGCTCTGGCTGCGGGTCGCGCAACAATCCGACCGAATCCATCTTCTGAAGCATCTGCTGAGCCAGTGTCAGGGAATTGGTGATGATCCGCACCCGGGGGCCGGACGGCAAGGGCTGGCGCGCTGCGATCTTGGCAATGTCGATCATGTCGCCGCGGCGGTGCACCACAATGATGCCCGCTTGTCGGAAGAGCGCATCGACGGCCTGCTCCGGGGCATGGCCAAGTCCGCCTCGTACGCCAGCATGATCGGCCCGACGGGTACGGCCTGGCGCGAACACAACAACGGGCTTTCTCTGGGCGAGCTGCCGGGTGATTCGGGAGAATTTCCTCGGGTTGCCGATCGAGTCCAAGGTGAGCAGGCAGACCCGTGTGGCTTCGTCGTCCCCCCAATACTGCATCGCGTCGTTCGCAGTCACATCGGCATAATCACCCGTGCTGATGAAGGAGGACAGACCTAAGTCCTGACGTACGGCATGGTTGAGCAATGCCACACCGACAGCGGCGGACTGGCAGAACAACCCGACGCCCCCGGTCCGCGGCATAGGTCCGGTTGTGGCGTTCAACTGAACGCTGCCTAGGGTGTTGATGATGCCGAGGGCATCTGGACCAAGTGCCCGGACTCCATAGGCCCGGGCGAGATTGATGATCTTGAGGTTGTCCCCGACGGCATAGTCGGTCCCGGTCAGGACCACAATCCCGTAAGCCCCCTTGTGCGCGGCGTCGATGACAACCCCACCCAGCTGGTTGGTGGGGAGTGAGACGATCGCGAGGTCCAGCACACCTTGTACCGCTGCGATCGAAGCAGCGTTGGTCGCGTCAGCAACCGGAGCATTATCGATGCTCACCGCCACCACATCGCCATTGAAGCCGCCGCGCCGTATCGAATTGATCAAATTCTCCACTCGATCGCCTTGCCCATACACCACGATCCGCTGCGGATTGAGCAGCCGGCGCACTGAGGCGCTTTCGGCACGATGCTCCCGGCGTTCCATGACGCCGACCGAGGTGTCGGTGGGCAAGATCGGAAACTCAACGGCAAGCACACCATCTTCCATGCCCTTGGACACTCGATAGCCAGCGTCAGCAAACACTTTGGCCATCCGACGGTTCTCCGGTAACACTTCGGCGACGAAGCGGGTGATTCCGCGTTCCCGAGCGGCTTGGGCTAGATGCTCCAGCAGCAGCTGAGCGATTCCCCGGCCCTGATGCGCGTCCTCGATCAGGAACGCCACTTCAGCATGATCATCTTCGATTCGGTCGTAGCGCCCGACCGCGATCATGTCCTCACCGAGGGTGACGATAAACGCTACGCGATCCATATAGTCGACCTCAGTGAACCGGTGAACGTCCCGATCGGTCAGCCGAGGATACGGCGCGAAGAAGCGGAGGTATTTCGACTCCGGAGAGACCCGTTCATAGAAGGCGACAAGCCGGTTTGCATCGGCGGGCCGGATCGGGCGCAGATGCGCAATGCCGCCGTCGGTCAGCAGCACGTCTGCCTCCCACTCCCGCGGGTATCCGGGCGGGTCCGCGTCAATATTTCCCGGGGCCTGGCTCACGGACACGGGAAAAGCCTACGCAAATCAGTTGCTGGCGAGTCTCGAGGGGCAACAGCCGGTCGGGTCATATCCATGGCGAATGCTCAAGGAATAGTGTTCAGGCCATGGCCGACTTCGTCGCTGCAATCGACCAGGGTACGACGAGCACTCGCTGCATGATCTTCGACCACTCAGGGAGCGAAGTCGGAAAGTACCAACTCGAGCACAAGCAGATCATGCCCCAGGCAGGGTGGGTGGAGCATGATCCACTGGAGATCTGGCAGCGCACCCAAGAGGTGGTCCACCAAGCCTTAGCAGAGCGCGGCCTTGTTGCAACGGACCTGGCGGCACTTGGAATCACCAACCAGCGGGAAACAACATTGGTCTGGGACCCGGTCACTGGCGAGCCGTACGGAAACGCGATTGTCTGGCAGGACACCCGTACCGACACGATCGCGGCCGAGCTTGATCGCGATGGCCGTGGTGATGTCATCCGCGACCGGGCGGGCCTGCCGCCGGCCACCTACTTTTCCGGTGCCAAGTTGCAATGGATCTTGGAGAACGTCGACGGGGTGCGTGAGGGCGCCGAGCGCGGCCGCGCCATATTCGGCACCACTGATAGCTGGCTGTTGTGGAATCTGACGGGCGGCATTGACGGCGGCCAGCATGTCACCGACGTGACCAATGCCAGCCGAACGATGTTGATGGATCTGGAGACCCTGGACTGGGATCAGGAGTTGCTGAGCTTCTTTGCGATCCCGCGGGAGATGCTGCCCAGCATCGTTCCGTCCTCTCACGCTGCGGCGTACCAGCACACCCGGGCAAACAGCCCGTTCGGTGGTGAGGTGCCGATCGGGGGTGATCTTGGCGACCAGCAGGCAGCCATGGTCGGCCAGGTCTGCCTGCGGGCTGGCGACGCCAAGAACACCTACGGCACAGGCAACTTCCTGCTGCTCAACACCGGCGAACAACTGGTCCGATCCAGCAACGGCCTGCTGAGCACGCTCTGTTACCAGTTCGGCGACGCCGCGCCGGTCTATGCCCTGGAAGGCTCCATCGCGGTCACAGGTTCGGCTGTGCAATGGCTTCGCGACCAGCTCCAGATCATCCATGACGCCGCGGAGATCGAGACGCTGGCGAGCCGGGTGGACAGTGCTGCACACGTGTATTTTGTGCCGGCGTTCTCGGGACTCTTCGCGCCCTATTGGCGTTCTGATGCGCGTGGCGCCATTGTGGGCCTCTCCCGCTTCCATACTCGCGAACACATCGCCCGAGCGACACTGGAAGCGATCTGCTACCAGAGTCGCGATGTGATGGAGGCAATGGCAAAGGACGCGGCTGTTCAACTCGACGAACTGAAAGTTGACGGAGGCGTCACATCTAACAGGCTCTGTATGCAGATCCAGGCCGATACGCTCGGCGTCGAGGTGAGCAAGCCGGTGGTGGCGGAGACAACCGCCCTAGGCGCGGCGTACGCCGCCGGTCTGGCTACCGGCTTTTGGGCATCGCCAGATGAACTCCGGGAAAATTGGCTGGAAGACCAGCGCTGGTTCCCGCGGATCAGTGAGGAGGAGCGGGAGGCGGGTTACGCGCGGTGGAAGCAGGCTGTGCAACGAACCCTGGACTGGGTCCAGGTCTAGTGGTGTATCGCATTAACGACAAGGAGTGGTGGAGATGGGACCGGTGGCTGAGTCCAGAACCATGGAATCGGTAGGCTCTGATCCCGCCCGAAATCTCGCGCTCGAGTTAGTCCGTGCGACGGAAGCGGCAGCGATCAACTGCTCGCGTTACATGGGCTACGGGGACAAGAACCAGGTGGATGGCGCAGCTGTTGATGCGATGCGTCCGGTGCTCGGTTCAGTGCGCATGAACGGCGTCGTGGTGATCGGTGAAGGCGAGAAGGATGAAGCCCCGATGCTCTTCAACGGTGAGCGGGTCGGCGACGGAACGGGTCCGGAGTGGGATATCGCTGTGGACCCCGTCGACGGCACCACAGCGACTGCCAAAAGCCTGCCAGATGCTGTAAGCATCATCGGCGTCTCGCCCCGGGCCACGATGTTCTCCCCAGGTCCAGCCGTGTACATGCAGAAGCTGGTAGTCCCCGGCCATGCAGCGGCCAATGTCGATCTTGATGCGCCGATCGGAGACAATCTCGCCAAGGTCGCTGAGGCGACCGACCGCGCCGTCTCAGAACTTACCGTTTGCGTCCTGGACCGGCCACGACACGCGGACCTTGTCACGGCTATTCGCGCAGCCGGTGCTCGGATCCGATTCCTGCTCGATGGCGATGTGGCTGGTGCGATCATGGCTGTCAGCCCTTCCACCGGGGTAGATCTCCTCGTTGGCGTCGGTGGCACACCCGAGGGCGTGTTAGCCGCATGCGCGCTGCGCTGCCTTGGCGGCGAGATGTTCGGACGACTGATTGCCCGGAACGACCATGAGCGGGCGGCAATCCTTGACGCCGGCTTCGACCTGGATCGGATCCTCACCACCACTGACCTCGTGTCCGGTGACAATGTGTTCTTCGCTGCCACAGGTGTCACAGACGGGGCCTTGCTGCGGGGCGTGCGATTCGAGAGCCACCGCATCGTGACGCAGTCATTGTCGATGCGATCCCGCTCGGGCACGATCCGGCTCATCGAAGGTCGGCATGACCCCGAACGCTCATCCCTCGTCAACCCCTAAGGCGCCCGATGTTCTCCACCACCTCCCCACTCGGTCCGGCCGCTCGGGAAGAGGCTCTCGACCGGTTGGCAAGCGACGATTTGGACATTCTCGTCATTGGCGCGGGTGTCACGGGCTGCGGCAGCGCACTTGATGCGGTCACCCGCGGCCTACGCGTAGGGCTGGTCGAGGCCCGTGATTTCGCGGCTGGTACCTCGAGCCGGTCCAGCAAGCTGTTTCACGGCGGGCTCCGCTATCTGGAGCATCTCAACTTTGCCTTGGTCTTCGAGGCTCTCAAGGAGCGCTCGCTCGCCCTCAACAAGCTCGCGCCACATCTGGCCAAGCCCGTGCCGTTCCTCTATCCGCTCATGCGTCCGGTGATCGACCGCGGTTACGGGGGCCTTGGCATCGGCGTGTACGACATACTCGGTGCCGGGCGTGGAGTACCGCACCACATGCGGCACTTGAGCCGCAAGCGCACCTTCGAGTCTTTTCCTTCGGCGAGCCGCGAGACGGTGATCGGCTCGATCGGGTTCTACGAGGGCCAGGTCGACGACGCCAGACACACCATGATGATCGGCCGCACGGCGGCGCACTACGGCGCAGCGGTCGCAACCAGTACCCGAGTCGTTGGGTTCCTGCGTGAGGCGGACCGGGTTGCCGGCGTAACAGTTCGTGATCTTGAGTCCGGCCGCGAGTTCATCATACGAGCAAAGCAGACAATAAATGCCGCGGGGGTGTGGATCGACGAGTTGCAGGAGATGCTGGGCGGTCGTGGACAGTTCCGAGTCCGCGCGTCCAAAGGTATCCATCTTGTAGTGCCCCGCAACCGCATCAACTCCATGACGGGACTGATCACTCGCACCGAGAAGAGCCTGCTGTTCATCATTCCGTGGCGCAGCCACTGGATCATCGGCACCACCGACACCGATTGGCAGCTCGATCGAGCGCATCCCGCGGCGAGCCTGGCCGATATCGACTATTTGTTGGAACGCGCCAACACACTGCTGGCTGATCCACTGAAGCGCGAGGACGTGGTCGGGGTCTACGCCGGCCTACGGCCGCTGCTGGCCGGCGAGTCCGACTCAACGTCGAAACTCTCCCGAGAGCATGCCGTAGCTTCTCCTGTCCGCGGCCTTGTCACCATCGCTGGCGGCAAGTACACCACGTACCGGGTGATGGCGAAGGACGCGGTTGATGCGGCCGTCCGTGAGTTGGACAAGAGGGTGCCCGCGTCCTGCACCGAGGAAGTGCCGTTGTTGGGGGCCGACGGCTACTCAGCGCTGTGGAATGCCCGGCCCTTGCTGGTCGACGAAACCGGTCTTCGTGACGTGCAGGTTGAGCACCTGCTCAATCGCTACGGCTCTTTGTTGCCCGAGTTGTTGGACATGATCAAGTACTCACCTGAGCTTGCACATCCGCTGGACGGTGCACCGGAGTACCTCAAGATCGAAGCCGTCTATGCTGCCTCCCACGAGGGCGCGGTACACCTGGACGATATTTTGGCCCGGCGTACGCGTATCTCGATCGAGACCTGGGACCGCGGCATTGCCGCTGCGCCACAGGTCGCTCGCCTGGTTGCTCCCATCCTGGGTTGGGAACCGGCCGATGTCGATCGTGAGGTGGAGCATTACCAGAAGCGGGTGGCCGCCGAACGCGAGTCACAAACCCAACCAGATGATCTTTCGGCGGACGCAGCACGGCTGGGCGCTCCTGACGTCCGGATGGGCCGCGTCCACTAATGCCGCGCGGCGCAGCTAGCTGAACGTACCGCTGCCACGGTTTGCCCACACTCTCTGCTGCCAAGGCCGCAGATGTTGCCAGTTCGGCGTAAGGTCACGGCATGCTCTTTAATCCGGCCTATTGGACTTGCTATGCCCTGCGCGTACCGGTCGAGTGGACCAAGCCGGCATGAACAACACGTTTGGTAGCGTTCGCGACCTCGTCGGCGACTACATTGCAGAGCAGTGCACTGTGATCATCAACTCCGAGGCTGAGCTGCGTGCAGGTGAGAATGTCGTCCATACGACACGGGTGGCGGCGCGCCGGCTGCGCAGCACCATACGGGTGTTTCCGGACCTGTTCGAGGCTTCCGAGGCCGGGCATCTGGAGGAGGAGCTGGTGTGGTGGGCGGGCCTGCTCGGCAGGGTAAGGGATCTGGACATCCTCGCCCGGCGGCAAGCCGCGCTGCTGGCCCAGCTGCCGCCAGAACTGATCCTGGGCCCGGTTGCCTCGACCATTGAGACGGAGCTGGCTGTGCGGCGCAAGCAGGCAGCCGACGCGCTGGTCGAGGCGATGGACTCTGAACGTTTCCGTAAGCTGATCGGTCTGATGCATCACTGGCGCAGCGACGCGCCATTCACCGCGGCCGCCGCTGCCTCCCCTAACGCGATCAACCCGATGATCAAGAAGGCTAAGCGGAAGGCTGGCAAGCGGCTGGTCACAGCGGTCGCGGCGCGTCGCGCAGGCGAGCCATCCGATGAGTTGTTCCATCGTGCTCGCAGGGCGACGAAGCGCTATCGGTATGCGGTGGAAGCTGCCCAGCCGCTTTGGGGCAGCAAAGCTGACAAGATCATTTCGGAGCGCAAGGACCTGCAAGACCTGCTTGGGAATCATCAAGATGGCATTGTGAGTGCTGGCTTCCTCCGAGAGCTCGGCGGGCGTCTCGGAGTCCGGTCGGGTCAGAACGGGTTCAGCTACGGAGTTCTCTATGCCCGCGAGGTATACGCCGGCGATTCGCTGCTTGCTGACCTCAAGCCCTTTCTGTAGTACCGGCCGGTACGCGCCGCTACGTGTCGCCGCCGCAATATGAACGACCGGTGTCAGACTGAAATTCACACTGCGAGCATCGGTCGCGCGAGCAGTGCCAACCTCCATAGCGGCACGGCAGAGGGGAGGATCTGCGTTCGATGGCCAGAACACCAGCACCACCGGAGGATGATTTCACCGAGCGAATCGTCGACATTGATGTCTCCTCTGAGATGCAGACCAGCTTCTTGGAGTACGCGTATTCGGTGATCTACTCCCGGGCACTTCCTGACGCCCGGGACGGACTCAAGCCCGTGCAGCGCCGGATCTTGTACTCGATGGACGAGATGGGCGTACGGCCGGATCGTTCGCATGTCAAGTGCGCCCGGGTGGTCGGCCAGGCCATGGGTCAATACCACCCGCATGGTGACGGCGCGATCTACGATGCGCTCGTCAGAACCGCGCAGCCCTGGACCATGCGACTGCCCCTGATCGACGGTCACGGCAACTTCGGATCACTCGACGACGGCCCAGCGGCGATGCGGTACACCGAGTGCCGCATGGCACCAGCGGCCGCGGCCATGACCGATGGTCTTGACGAAGACACTGTCGACTTCAAGCCGAATTACGATGGCAAAGATGTCGAACCGACCGTGCTTCCCGCTGCTTTCCCCAACCTGCTGGTCAATGGAGCGGCGGGGATCGCGGTCGGAATGGCCACCAACTGTCCACCGCACAACTTGGTGGAGGTCGTCCAGGCGCTGCGCCATTTGATCAAGCACCCGGACACCGAAATCGACGAGCTGATGCGTTTCATTCCCGGGCCTGACCTGCCAAGTGGCGGCAAGATCATCGGACTGGACGGAGTGCGGGACGCTTACCACACTGGAAAAGGATCGTTTCGGATACGCGCGACGGCTCGCGTCGAGCAGGTTCATCCACGCCGCAAGGGCATCGTGATCACCGAGTTGCCATACCTGATCGGCCCAGAGCGAGTGATCGAACAAATCAAGAGCCTTGTCAATGCCCGCAGGCTGCAAGGCATCGCCGATGTCAAGGATCTCTCGGATCGAGCCAATGGAACTCGGCTGGTGATCGAGATCAAGAGCGGCTTCAGTCCTGACGCCATCCTGGAACAGCTCTACAAGCAGACCAAGATCGAGGACAATTACGCGATCAACGCCGTCGCCCTGGTCGACGGCCAGCCGCGTACTCTGACGCTACGCGACATGCTGACCGTGTATCTGGAGCATCGCTACGAGGTGACCCGACGCCGGACTGAGTTCGCTCGCGGCAAGGCTCGAGAGCGCCTTCACCTCGTCGAAGGCCTGCTGATTGCGATCCTCGACATCGACGACGTGATCGCAATCATCCGCACATCTGATGACACGGGGAGCGCGCGCGCGCGGTTGATGGAAGTGTTCGAGCTTTCAGAAGCACAGACCAACTACATTCTCGAGATGCCGCTCCGCAGGCTCACTCGATTCAGCCGGATCGAGCTCGAGACGGAACGGGACAAGCTGCAAACAATGATCGCCGAGCTCACTGAGATCCTGGACAATCCGGAACAGCTCAGGACAGTAGTCGGAAACCAGCTTGCCGAGATCGCCCAGCAGCACGGCACACCGCGCCGGACGATCTTGCTGGCAGCAAGCGGCGTCGCGGCGACAGCTACGACCGCTCCACTGGAGGTTGCGGACGATCCGTGCTGGGTGCTGCTGTCCTCCGCCGGCCTTCTCGCCCGCACTAGTCATGCGCAGCCACTACCGCCGGTCGGTGTGCGGGCTAACCACGACCTGATCATGTCCAAGATCATTTCGACGGCCCGCGGGGACTGCGGACTAGTCACCAGCGCTGGCCGGCTGATCAAGATCTCCGCGCTCGATCTTCCGACGGTTCCAAGCACCGCTCATGCGCCCAACCTCCAGGGTGGTACTCACGTGAGCGAGCTTGTCACTCTTGGTGCGGATGAGAAGGTGCTCTGCCTGACAACGTTGAGCGAAGATTCGCTCGGCCTGGCACTCGGCACGGCGCGGGGTGTCGTGAAGCGAGTCAATCCGGAGACTTTCGGTAAAGACTCATGGGACGTGATCCGCCTCGAGCCTGGGGACCGCGTGGTCGGTGCAGTTGAGCTCCCCAGCAGCGAAGCCGAGCTGGTCTTCATCACCAACGACGCCCAACTGCTGCGCTTTCCCGCTGGAACGGTGCGGCCGCAGGGGCGGTCAGGGGGCGGCATGTCCGGCATCAAACTCGGCGTCGGCGCGCGCGCAATCTACTTCGGCGCACTCACTGCCACGGATGCGGTGGTCGCCACAGTATCTGGTACGTCTCGAGCTCTGCCTGGGACCGATGCCGGCTCCATTAAGGTCACAGTTTTTGGGCACTATCCGGCCAAGGGCCGGGCAACCGGTGGAGTACGCTGCCACCGGTTCCTCAAAGGCGAGGATTCTCTCCTACTCGCCTGGGCGGGGCCGGCACCTGCCATCGCCGCTGCGGCCAGCGGTAGTCCTGTTCCGCTGCCGACCGCAGACACCCGACGGGACGGGTCAGGAACCCCAGCCAGTCAGCCCATCGCGGCGCTTGGATCGGCCATCGCCGGCTAAGCGCTATGAGACCGATGCCAGAGCGCATCGGACACTGCGACCCCGTGCGGGAGGCCGAGAGAGACATGGAACCCTCACCCGATCAGCCGGACCATCATGACGAGCTTTCCGGCGCCTTCGATGACTTGCTTGCCAACAACAAGAAGTTCGCTGAGCGTTTTGATCTGCACGGTTTCGACGGAGTAGCCCATGCGGGTGTCCTGATGATCACCTGTATGGACTCCAGGATTGTGCCCTTGGAGATGGTCGGGCTGACCTTCGGTGATGCCAAGATCATCCGTACCCCTGGCGGTC
>JBKOZG010000196.1:0-17303 GCA_046725775.1 Actinomycetota bacterium
AACGAGCACAGCGACAAGTACTCGCGTGGAGCGGTCGGCGTCGACACTGGCTCCGATCAGTATCCAGGTGCGGCCGTGATGTCGGTCTACGGCGCGGTTTACGGTGGCGCGGGTTATGTCCGATTTCTCGGTGCCGACAGGCCGGCAGCGACTATCTCGGCCCAGTTGCCGAACGTTGTGTTCGCGCCGGGGCGAGTTCAGGCATACCTCTTCGGCTCTGGCTGGGGCGAACGGGCCGACGGCGGGAAGGTGCTGGCTGAAGTGGCTGAGGAGGGAATACCAGCTGTCGTCGACGCTGACGGCCTCGGCTATCTGCCAAAACCTGCTCCTGCCAGCTGGCTGCTGACTCCCCATGCGGGCGAGTTGGCGAGGTTGCTCGAGCTTGATCGAGCCTGGGTCGAAGAGGATCCCGTCCGAGCGGTCATTGCCGGGGCAGAGCGGACTGGCGCCACTGTGCTGTTGAAGGGGGCGAGTCAGCTGGTGGCGGCGCCCAATGGAGGGCCGGTGTTCGTCGCTGTGCCCGGCCCAGCTTGGACGGCGCAGGCAGGATCAGGTGACGTGCTCGGTGGCGTGTGCGCCGCTTTGCTGGCCGCGGGTGTGGATGCGCAGCGAGCCGGTCAGCTCGGCGCCTCAGTTCAGGCGGTGGCTGCTGCGGAGCATCCCGGCGTGCTGGCTCCGCAGGAGCTGGCACGCGCCATTGGCCAGACGCTGGGACGTCTCGAGCAGCGTTCGAGGAACCGATGACCAACCAACTGCGGCCGGCCGCCGCGGTCGCCGGCATCTACCCGGTAACCGCGTGCGCGGAGATCGATTTGGCCGCGTTCCGTGCCAACGTGGCAGCGTTGCAAGCGCATGCCGGCGTGCCGGCGATGGTGGTGGTAAAGGCCGATGGCTATGGGCACGGGATTCTGGAGTGCGCGCGGGAAGCCAGGGTCGCTGGCGCCGAATGGCTTGGGGTAGCCACGCCTGCGGAGGCGTTGATGCTCCGCGAAGCCGGTGATGTCGGCCCAATCTTGGCTTGGCTCTATGGCGTGGAGGAGGACCTGGCTCCGCTGGTCGCCGCCGATGTTGATGTGTCGGCACAGTCGGTTGAGCAGATTGGCCGGCTTGCGGCTGCGGCTGCCATCGCTGAGCGCCGCGCACGGGTACACCTCAAGATCGACACCGGACTCTCCCGCAACGGTGCTCCCAGCTACGACTGGCAGCAGGTCTGTGCGGCAGCGGCCGAAGCCGAGCACGCCGGGGCTCTCGACGTGGTGGCCATCTGGTCGCACCTTGCCGCAGCTGATGAGCCCGGTCATCACTCGATTCCTATCCAGCTTGAGGCGTTCCAGCTCGCGTACGCACAAGCCAGGGCAGTCGGTTTGGAGCCGACCCTGCGCCACCTGGCTAATTCAGCAGGAACATTGATAGTGCCAGAGGCACGGTGGGATTTGGTTCGCGTCGGCATTGCCACGTATGGCATCGATCCGGCTCCTGGGATCGCAGCACTCGCCGGTGTTGCGTTGCGGCCAGTCATGCGGTTACGTGCTCAGCTGGTCAATGTGAAGCAGATCCCGGCCGGCGCCAGCGTCTCGTACGGATGGACTTGGACCACGGAGGCGCCCACCACAGTCGGCCTGGTGCCGCTGGGCTATGGCGACGGAATCCCACGGCACGCCGGCAACCGGGCATGGGTGGGCTGGTCGGGTGGTCGGGTACCGATCCGCGGCCGGATTTGCATGGACCAGTTCGTCATCGAACTGGGGATGGGACAACTCGCCCAACCAGGCGAGGATGTCGTCGTGTTCGGCCCCGGTGATGACGGCGAACCAACGGCAAACAACTGGGCAGCCTGGTGCGACACCATTGGGTATGAGATCGTCACCCGAATCGGTGGCCGTGTGCCGCGCCGCTATCTGAATGCCAGCCGGGAGAATATCTGATGGCGCCGAAGCGGAGCAGGCTGGCAGCGGGGTTCGGGCTGGTTACCAGCGTCGCAGCGCTGGCGGCCGGCGGGATCGCGATGGGGCTTGAACTGGAACGCAGGATCGTTGCCAAGCGGATCACGCGAACCTCCGTGGCGGATCTGGAGTCATTCTTCTCACTGCGATCTGATGGCCCTGACGTCACCACGCCGGACGGCGTGGTTCTGCACACCGAGGTCGATGAGGGTATCGAGGATGATCTCACCCTGGTGTACGTGCATGGCTATGCGCTGAACCTGGACTGCTGGCACTTCCAGCGCCTGCACTTCCGAGGTCGGTTGCGCCAGGTCTTCTACGACCAGCGCTCCCATGGCAGGTCAACACGCTCCGAGGCAGAGCGCTGCCGGATTCCCCAGCTGGCCGAGGACTTGCATCAGGTCCTGGAGGAGGTCGTCGGCTCCGGACCAGTGGTCCTGATCGGCCACTCGATGGGCGCGATGACGATCATGCGACTCGCCCAGTCCCACCCTGAGTTGTTGGGCAGTCAGGTGCTGGCCGTAGCGCTGTTCTGCACGTCGGCCGGGGAGTTGACGGACCACTCGCCGATCCGCGGCATTCCGGGCCGCACCTTTCACCGAGTCGCTGAGCCGTTGATGGCGGGCCTGAACCGGATCCCAGAGCTCGTCTCCCAGGGACGCCGCGCGGGAAGCGATCTTGGATATGTGGTGACCCGCCGGATGGCTTTCGGACCAGATGTGCCGCCGAGCTACGTCGATTTCGCCTCCGAGATGCTCGCAGAGATCCCGCTGGAGGTGGTAGCTGATTACTATCCCGCCATTGGCGAACTAGACGAGTACCAGGCCCTCGAGATCGTCAGCAAGGTACCAACGGTCGTCGTCGGCGGCGAGGACGACATAATCACTCCGATTGAGCACACGGCTCGGATCATTGAGTTGCTCCCGAACGCGGAAGCGATTCGAGTCCCGGAGTGCGGGCACCTTGGGATGATCGAGAAGCACGAAGTCTTCAATGGTGCGCTGGATCGCTTGCTTGAGCGCGTGCGCGAACGCATTGCCACCCGGTGAGCAATGCTCGCTCGCGTGTTCGCTCATCACCTCTTCGATCAGCAGCGCCAATACCGACACTACGATGGCCGCTAGTGAGCGTCTCGGTTTCTGATCTTGTGGTTTCGATCGCGTCGCCGCAGGACGCGGCTGCGATGGTTGAGGTGGTTCACAGCGCTTTCGCCGCGCGTCCACCAGTCGATCCCCCCTCGTCCGCCATCGATGAGACTGCGGAGACCCTGGCCACAAGCCTGCAGCACGGTACCGGAATCTTCGCCCGAGTGGGCGGCCGTCCTGCGGGGGTGATCGTCGTGCTGCCAGGCAGGGATGGCGTCGCGACGTTCTCGCGGGTATCGGTTCATCCGGACCTACAACGGCACGGCATAGCTTCAGCCATGGTGACCGCAGCCGAAGAGCTTGCAGCTATCCGGGGCTTTCAGCGAGTCGAACTCTTCACCAGGGCTGAGTTTCCTGAGTTCCTCGGCTTTTGGCAGCACCGTGGATTCGTCGTCGAGCGTGTCGTGACGCACGGTGTGATCTTGACCAAGCCGCTGCCATTGGTGATCAAGGTTCCGACCAGTGCGGACATGGTACGGCTGGGGGAGCGACTGGCTCGGCTCCTCGAGTCTGGCGATGTGATCATCGCCGGCGGTGATCTTGGCGCGGGCAAGACCACCCTGACGCAAGGCATCGGCCGCGGACTTGGCTCCGAGGGCCCGATCATCTCCCCAACTTTTGTGCTGTCCCGGATCCATCCCTCGGCTATCGGCCGACCAACCTTGATGCACGTCGACGCCTATCGACTGTCCAGTTCGTACGAGCTGGATGATCTTGATTTGGACGCTGCTGTGGCTGATGCCGTCACTGTTGTGGAGTGGGGACAGGGGATCGCCGAAGGTCTTTCAGAGGATCGATTGGAGATCGATGTGTGGACCTCTCCGGCCGACGTCTCGGCGGTCGGTGATGACAGCGAACGTCTGGTCACCGTTCGCGGAGTAGGAGCCAGGTGGCATGGAGTAAATCTCGGCGTACTGCGAGATGATGATCATTAAGGCAACGCCGCTGGTACTGGCGTTGGACACCTCGACAGTGGTCAATGTCGGCCTCGCCCGCGGAGATCAGGTGCTCGCCACAGCGACCGTTGCCGACCGGATGGCCCATGTAGAGCAGCTCATGCCGCTGGTCTCTGAATGCGTCGATGCCGCCGGGATACGCATGGCCGACCTCGACCAACTGGTAGTTGGCCTCGGCCCGGGGCCGTTTACCGGCTTGCGAGTCGGCGTCGTAACTGCGCAGGTCCTCAGCTTTACATTGGGTCTGGAGTTACGGGGGGTCTGCAGTCTCGACGTCCTGGCCGCACAATTCGTTGCAGCAAGCCGTGGAGAGTTCGTCGTCGCCACCGACGCGAGACGTCGTGAGGTGTATTGGGCGCGATACAGCCCTGGCGGCGTACGGCTCGAGCAGCCGGGGGTGTCACGCCCGATTGACGTGCCGCCGCTGCCCGTCATAGGACCTGCGGCCGACCTCTACGCCGATCAGCTGCAGACGGTGCCAGGCCCACGAGTAATGGATCCGGCGGTGCTCGCCACGTCAAGTCCGAAGTTGCCCGACGCCGGCCATGAGCCGCTCTATCTGCGGCACCCCGATGCAACCGAGTTGACCCGTCCCAAATCGGTCCTGCACTACCAAAGCGCGACCCGATGATCCACGCCTCACGCAACCCCGAGATCAGCATCCTGCCTGCTCATCGAAATGATCTCGACGCGATCATGCTGCTGGAGCGCTCGGCCTTTCCTGCCGCCGAACAATGGAGCCAGCGCAGCTGGCGGGGGGAACTGCTCGGGGAAGGCCGGACGATCCTGATCGCCCGCGCGCAGCACCCGGTCGGCGTGATCTCGATCCAGACCGTCGGTGAGCTGGCTGACCTGCGCCGCCTCGTTGTGCACTCGCGCAGCCGCCGCCGGGGCATCGGAACCGACCTGGTACGCGCCGGTCTTGAGGTTGTGCGGCGGCTCAGGGTGCGCGAAGTGATCTTGGATGTCGCGTTCGACAACGAGCCCGCGATCGCCCTCTATCAGCAGCTGGGTTTTGAGCAGCTCCGCGTTCGGCAGGACTACTACGGACCCGGGCAACACGCGTTGATCTTGAAGCTCTATGACCTCCAGACCTGGCCGGACAGCATCCCGATCGCAACGGAGGAAGGATGAGCGGCCCGCTGAGCCTGGTCGCAGGCGGGCCACTCATCATGGGCATCGAGTCCTCCTGCGATGAGACCGGCGTTGGCATTGTGCGCGGACATGAGTTGCTCGCCAACGAGGTGGCCTCCAGTGTCGAGCTACATGTGCGGTTTGGCGGTGTGGTACCGGAAGTCGCCAGCCGGGCGCACCTCGAAGCCATGGTGCCGGCGCTGCAACGCGCGTGTGCCACGGCAGACATCGATCTGTCCGAGATCGACGGCATCGCGGTGACCGTCGGGCCGGGTCTGATGGGTGCTCTTGTGGTCGGCCTGGCGAGCGCGAAGGCACTTGCGTTTGCACTGAACAAGCCGCTGTACGGGGTCAACCACCTGGTGGGGCACGTCGCAGTTGATCTGATTGAGCACGGGCGGCTCCCGGATCGGTGCGTCGCGCTGCTGGTGTCGGGCGGCCACACCTCCCTACTCCAGGTCGAGAGCATCGCCGACAGCATTGTGGAGCTGGGCGCGACGATTGACGACGCCGCAGGCGAGGCGTACGACAAGGTCGCGCGGGTGCTCGGCTTGCCGTATCCCGGAGGGCCCTACATCGACAGGGCTGCGACCGGGGATCCCGGTTATGTCCGGTTCCCGCGCGGCCTCACCGCCCGCAAGGACCTAGAGCGGCACCGGTTTGATTTCTCGTTCTCAGGCCTCAAGACAGCTGTAGCTCGCTGGGTCGAGGCCAGACAGCGTGACGGGCTCGACGTTCCGGTGGCCGAGGTGGCCGCGAGCTTCCAAGAGGCCGTCTGCGATGTGCTCAGCGCGAAGGCAATAGACGCCTGCATTGCGACCGAAGCAAGCGATCTGTTGATTGGTGGGGGTGTGGCAGCCAACGGTCGGCTGCGAGAGCTGCTGGCCAAACGTGCTGGTGAGCGCGGGATCTCCCTGCGTACCCCCCGGCCCAGCCTCTGCACCGACAATGGCGCCATGATCGCCATCTTGGGTGCGGAGATCGCCGCTGCTGGTGGCAAGCCGTCTGCACTCGACATTGGAGCTGACTCATCACTTCCAGTCAGCAAAGTGCTGGTTTGAGTAGTAGTGCTCGCGCAGCCAGCGCCACAATGGTCCGGTGTCGGGAACCCGGCTGCCCTTCGGTCTGAGCGACGACGCGCTGGCTGCGGCGATGGCAGAGGAGGATCCCGAATCGTTGGCCGCTGCCTCCCGGATGCGCGCAAGATACGGCCCTGAGCTGGCTGCCGCTGCTCTCACTCAAGCCTCCCTGCGCCGCCAGGCAAAGCCCAAGTTTGGCGACTCTGCAGCGCAGATGTTCTTCACAAGAGTCGGTTTGGAGCAGGCGACCCGACCAGAAGTTGCTGCCTACCACGCGAGCCGGTTCCTCCAAGGTGGTGTTCGCAGGGTGATCGACCTCGGCTGTGGCATCGGGTCCGACTCTCTAGCGTTCGCTCGAGCGGGCCTGGAGGTCGTCGCGGTGGATGTCGATCCCGTCACAGCCGCGGTCGCAGAGGCCAATCTCGCAGGCCGTGCGGAGGTGATCCGCGCCGATGCCGACCAGGTGGCCGAGCAGCTGATCACGCCAGATGTGGGGGTGTTCTGCGACCCCGCCCGTCGTAACGATCGGGGGCGGCTGTGGCGTGTGGAGGATTTCGAGCCTCGCTGGTCGACGGTGCTGCAGGTGCTCGATGGCACGCGAACCGCCGGTGCCAAGCTCGGTCCTGCACTGCCGCACTCGTTGATCCCCGAGGCAGTCGAGGCCGAATGGGTGACCCATCGTGGCGAGACGGTCGAGGTTGGACTGTGGTCCGGACCTGGCGCGACCCCCGGACGGCGCTCGGCGCTGATCATGCCGAACGCGCGTCTGCTCGTAACGACGGCGCCGCCTCTTTCGGTACGGGGCCTGGGTCGCTACTTGTACGAACCTGCCGGCGCTGTCATCCGAGCTGGCGCCCTCGCCGAGCTTGGGGCACAGCTCGGTGCCGCGCTACTGGACCCGCAAATCGCATATCTGACCAATGACCGACTCTGCAGCACACCCTTTGCGGCCGCATTTGAGGTTCGCCAACGGCTGCCGTTCCACCTCAAGGCGCTGCGTGCCTGGGTGCGGCAGGCGCAGATCGGTGTCCTCGAGATCAAGAAGCGTGGCTTCGATATCGACCCTGCAGAGCTACGTCGGCGGCTGCGGTTGGCTGGCCCGAACAGCGCGACCCTCGTCATTTCGCGTACGCCGGTCGGAGCCATCGCCGCCATCGTCGAGCGGGTCTGACGTCCGATGGGCAGCTGGTGCCCCCTGCTGGCACTCCCATCTATCGAGTGCTAATGTCTGGTTAGCACTCTCCTTAAGAGTGTGCCAGCTTAGTGCTGGCGGCCGAGATGGCACCGCGACGACGTCTCGACCAGTACACATATCCGGACATATCACCTGTGAAAGGGGTTTGACGTGACAGTCACGATCAAGCCGCTCGAGGATCGTATCCTCGTTGAGCCGCTCGAAGCTGAGCAAACCACGGCCTCTGGCCTGGTCATTCCCGACACCGCGAAGGAGAAGCCCCAGGAGGGCAAGGTGCTCGCCACCGGTCCTGGACGCGTCGATGACAATGGCAACCGCGTCCCGCTGGATGTCTCCGAGGGTGACGTCGTGATCTTCAGCAAGTACGGAGGTACTGAGGTCAAGTACGACGGTAAGGAGTTGCTGCTCCTCAACGCCCGCGACATCCTCGCGGTTGTGACCAAGTAAGGGGATCTGCACTTATGGCAAAGATCCTTCAGTTCGACGAGGAGGCTCGCCAGTCGCTCGAGCGTGGCGTCAACGCCCTCGCCAACACCGTGAAGGTCACCCTGGGCCCCAAGGGCCGCTATGTCGTTCTTGACAAGAAGTGGGGCGCTCCGACCATTACCAACGATGGCGTGACTGTGGCACGCGAAGTCGAGCTCGACGACCCATATGAGAACCTCGGCGCGCAACTGGCCAAAGAAGTGGCCACCAAAACCAACGATGTCGCCGGCGACGGGACAACAACGGCAACTGTGCTGGCCCAGGCGTTGGTACACGAAGGTCTCCGAGCGGTCGCAGCGGGAGCCAGCCCGGTCGGTCTCAAGCGAGGGATCGATGCTGCCGTGGATGCGGTCGAAGATCGCTTGCGGGAGAACGCTCGGGAGGTCGAGACCACCGAGGACATGGCGCACGTTGCCACCATCTCCGCCCGTGACGAAGAGATCGGCCGCTTGATCGCCGAGGCTTTCGACAAGGTGGGCAAGGACGGCGTCATCACCGTCGACGAGTCGCAGACGATGGGTACCGAGCTCGAGTTCACCGAGGGCATGCAGTTCGACAAGGGTTACCTCTCGCCGTACTTCGTTACCGATCCGGAGCGGATGGAGGCAGTCCTCGACGACACCTACATCTTGATCAACTCCGGGAAGATCTCCTCGATGACCGATCTGCTCCCGCTGTTGGAGAAGGTCATCGGCGCCTCAGGCACCTTGTTCCTCGTGGCCGAGGACGTCGATGGTGAGGCACTCTCCACCCTGGTGGTGAACAAGATCCGCGGCACCTTCACTTCGGTGGCGGTCAAGGCCCCGGCCTTTGGTGATCGCCGGAAGGCAATGCTTGAAGACATCGCCATCCTGACCGGTGGCGAGGTCGTCGCACCCGAAGTTGGCCTCAAGCTTGACCAGGTCGGCCTGGACGTCCTGGGCCGTGCTCGTCGGGTGGTGGTAACCAAGGACAACACCACGATCGTCGACGGCGCTGGCGACAGCAACGAAGTCAAGGCGCGAGTGGCCCAGCTGCAGGCCGAGATTGCACGTACCGACTCCGACTGGGATCGCGAGAAGCTGCAGGAGCGGGTCGCCAAGCTTGCCGGTGGAGTCTGTGTGATCAAGGTCGGCGCTGCCACCGAGGTGGAGCTCAAGGAGAAGAAGCACCGCATCGAGGATGCCGTTTCGGCCACACGTGCCGCGATCGAGGAGGGCATTGTCGCCGGTGGTGGATCTGCCCTGATCCATGCGGCAGCGGCGCTGAACGGCGATCTGGATCTTACCGGTGACGAGAAGCTCGGTGTCGCGATTGTCCGGCGGGCGTTGGCGGAGCCACTGCGCTGGATCGCCGAAAACGGCGGGGAGCAGGGCTACGTCGTGACGTCCAAGGTGGCCGAGCTGCAGCCTGGTCAGGGCTACAACGCCGTCACTGACACCTACGGCGACCTCTACGCCGACGGCGTCATCGATCCGGTGAAGGTGACCCGCTCGGCGCTGGCCAATGCCGCTTCGATCGCCGCAATGCTACTCACCACCGAAACGCTCGTGGTGGACAAGCCCGAAGAGGAAGACGCGGCACCTGCCGGCCACGGGCATTCTCACTGACACGATCACAGCTCAAAGGGCCTCCCTCATGCGAGGGAGGCCCTTTGGTTGGTCGCGACAAGCTCGGGATGGGTTGACCCAGGCAGGAACGGGGTACCAGCAGATTGTGTCCACCGATGGGCTGGCCTCTATCTGGTTGGACCCGCCGCCCCCAATCGAGACCGACCCGATTGACAGCGATGCACACTACGACGTTGCCGTCGTCGGGGCGGGGCTAACCGGTCTGGTCACCGCGCTGCAGTTGGCCCAGGCCGGCCGCCGGGTGGCCGTGCTAGAAGCTCGCTCCGTAGGTGCCGTGACGACTGGCCACTCCACCGCCAAAGTCACGCTGCTACAGGGAACGCGGCTGTCCACCGTCGTGGCGAACCATACCGAGCAGGTGGCCGGTGCTTACGTGGAAGGCAATCGGGAAGCACAGGCGTGGCTGACGGCGTACGCCGCCGCGCATGGCGTCCAGATGCAGCACAGAGACGCCTATACCTACGCGAGCACGCAGTCGGGCGCCTCTGCTGTCCGTCGTGAGTTCGATATCGCCCGACGAGTCGGACTTCCGGTAGAGATGACCGACGCTGTCGAGTTGCCTTATCCGACATACGCCGCGGTGTGCCTACCGGATCAAGTGCAGATCGATCCGGTGGAGGTCCTTGCTGCGCTAGCCCGCGATCTGCGCGCTGCAGGCGGAGTACTGAGCGAGACTGTTCGGGTCACTCGTGTCGTCCGAGACGAGAGCTGCCACCTCATCACCTCGGCTGGCAGCGTCACGGCGGACAACGTTGTGCTCGCCACCGGTATCCCGTTTCTGGACCGCGGGTTGTACTTCGCGAAGGTCACCGCGCAACGCTCGTACGCCATGGCATTTCGAGGTGCGACTCAGATCCCGCAAGGCATGTACATCTCGGCTGACTCGCCGACCCGCTCGTTGCGCACTGCACTGCACAATGGCGCCGAGGTGCTCCTGGTGGGTGGCAATGGGCATCCAGCAGGCCGTCACTCGAAGAACCCGTCGGAACTTATCGCTGATCTAACAGAGTGGACTCGCCGGTGGTTCGAGGGAGCCGAGCGTACCCACGTGTGGTCCGCACAAGATTACGAGGCGCACGGTGGAGTGCCATTCGTCGGCAAGTTGCCGCGTGGTGGCGGCCAGGTGTATCTGGCCACCGGATACAGCAAGTGGGGCATGACGAATGCGGTCGCCGCCGCGCTGCGAATCCGTGGGGAGATCGTGGACGATGAGCCGGCGTGGGCACGCACGCTGGGGACCCGAGTGAGCAAGCCGGCGAGCGCCATCCGGTACTTCCGTGCGAACGCCGCCATGGGGTTTGCAGCGGCCCAGGGATGGCTGAGTGCAGAGCTTCACCCGCTGAAGGACGAGGACCGCACGCCGGCCGAAGGCACCGGGGTGGTCGGAGCTGAACGGGGTGAGCCAGTGGCCATTTCAACGGTCGATGGCCGGACGTGCTCATTGTCTGCCATCTGTACCCACCTCGGCGGCATTGTGCGCTTCAACGACCTCGAGAAGTCCTGGGACTGCCCGCTGCATGGCTCCCGGTTCGCCGCCGACGGCACTCTGCTCGAAGGGCCGGCCACCAGCAACCTCAAGCAGCGGTCGGCCTAGGTCGGCTCGGTGAACATCCCACGCCGACGGTCTCCGTACCGTTAGCCAAGCGTGACGTCGCGGCATCACACCCGTTCGGCAATTGGGACGCTGGTGCTACGCGACAACTCGGCTAGCATGACCTTCTACCTGGCTCAGGGGAAAGGCTTGCCGTGTTGCCGTCATCGGGTGATCTCAGTCCAGTAGGTGTCCCGCATGCTTTTGAGACCATCGGGCTGACCTTCGACGACGTGTTGCTCCAGCCAGCTGAGAGCGACATCATTCCGTCACAGGTGAGCACCGAGTCGCGCGTCTCCAAGCGCATTGCTGTGAAGGTTCCGCTGATCTCCTCGCCGATGGACACGGTCACCGAGGCCCGTATGGCGGTCGCCATTGCCCGACAGGGTGGACTTGGCATCATCCACCGCAATCTCTCGATCGAGGATCAGGCGCACCAGGTCGATGTGGTAAAGCGTTCCGAGGCGGGCATGATCGACGAGCCGATCACGATCTCTCCGAATGCCACCATTGGCGAAGCGGATGCAATGTGCGCTCGCTACCACATCTCTGGTGTTCCAGTTGTGGACCGCGAAATGCGGCTACTGGGCCTAATCACCAACCGAGACATGCGATTTGAGTCGGACCCGTCGCGGCCAGTGGCTGAAGTCATGACTCCGATGCCACTGATCACCGGCCCAGTGGGAATCAGCCGCGAAGATGCGATGCGGCTGCTGGCCCAGAACAAGATCGAAAAGCTGCCGCTCGTCGATGATCAAGGTCGACTCAGAGGTTTGATCACGCTCAAGGACTTTGTCAAGTCCGGCATGTATCCCGACGCATCCAAAGATGATCAAGGTCGGCTGCGCGTCGGCGCGGCCGTCGGATACTTCGGAGACGCCTGGAAACGCGCCATGGCGTTGATCGAGGAGGGTGTCGACCTGCTGGTGGTCGATACTGCGCACGGCCATTCCCAAGGGGTACTGGAGATGGTGCGCCGGTTGAAGGCCGACTCGGCTGCGGCCAAAGTCGACATCGTCGGCGGGAACGTGGCGACGTACGCCGGCGCCAAAGCCCTCGTCGACGCTGGAGCGGACGGCGTCAAGGTGGGAGTCGGCCCAGGCTCCATCTGCACCACGCGCGTCGTGGCGGGTGTTGGGGTGCCGCAGGTAACGGCGATCCACAACGCCTCGCTGGCCTGCCGTCCAGCGGGAGTGCCGCTGATCGGTGATGGCGGCCTGCAGTACTCCGGTGATATCGCCAAGGCGTTGGTCGCCGGTGCGGACACGGTGATGCTCGGCTCTCTGCTGGCCGGCTGTGAGGAGAGCCCGGGGGAGCTGATCTTCGTCAATGGCAAGCAGTTCAAGTCTTATCGCGGCATGGGATCGCTCGGCGCCATGGCCTCTCGGGGTCGCGGGGGCACCTCTTATTCCAAGGACCGCTATTTCCAGGGCGACATCACCTCGGACGCGATGCTGATCGCGGAGGGAATCGAGGGCCATGTTCCCTACCGTGGTCCACTGGCCGCAGTCGCGTATCAGCTAATTGGCGGCCTGCGCCAGGCCATGTTCTACACCGGAGCCTCGACAATTCCTCAGCTGCAGGAGCGCGGGTCATTCGTCCGCATCACCTCCGCGGGCCTGCGCGAGTCCCATCCGCACGATATCCAGATGACCGTCGAGGCGCCCAACTATTCAGGCTGACTTCGAACGCATCTCACTAATACGGAGCTGTCATGATCATGATCACGCCCGGGGTCGATGATCAGCCTCGCACCGCGAGTGTTGGTCGCGCGAGCCGCGCCATGGAAATCGTCTCCAAGGGAGTAGACCATGTTTGACGTCGGCCGTAGCAAGCGCGCCGAGCAGGCGTTCGCCTTTGACGACATCACCATCGTCCCATCGCGGCGTACTCGCGGCGAAGAGGAGGTCTCGCTGCAATGGCGGATCGACGCGTACACCTTCGCCTTTCCCCTGCTCGCGGCGCCAATGGACTCAGTGATGTCGCCAGCCACGGCCATCAAGATCGGCCAGCTAGGTGGGCTCGGTGTGCTGAATCTCGAGGGTCTGTGGACCCGATACGACGACCCGCAGCCGAAGCTGGAAGAGATCATCGCGATCGGGGACCCGATGGAGGCCACCCGACAGATGCAGCGGATCTACGCCGAACCGATCAAGCCCGAGCTGATCGGCAAACGGGTCGCCGAGATTCGCGAAGCAGGAGTGCCGACCGCGGGCGCTCTCTCACCGCAGAACACTCAGGCGTACGCACAGGCGGTGGTGGATTCCGGTGTCGACTTCTTTGTCATCCGCGGCACCACGGTGTCCGCGGAGCATGTCTCCTCCGATCTAGAGCCACTCAACCTCAAGAAGTTCATCTATGAGCTTGACGTCCCCGTCATCGTTGGTGGTTGCGCAACGTATCAGGCCGCCCTGCACCTGATGCGTACGGGCGCAGCCGGTGTCCTCGTCGGGTTCGGTGGTGGAGCCGCCTATACCAGCCGCTCGGTGCTGGGCGTTGCTGTGCCCATGGCCTCGGCGGTTTCCGATGTCGCTGGGGCACGACGTGACTATCTCGACGAGTCGGGTGGCCGCTACGTGCACGTCATCGCTGACGGCTCAGTCGGACGTTCAGGGGACATCGCCAAAGCGATCGCATGCGGCGCTGATGCGGTGATGGTCGGCTCGCCGCTAGCCAGGGCCGAGGAGGCGCCCGGGCGGGGTTTCCACTGGGGACCCGAGGCCTGGCACGACAAGCTCCCTCGCGGAGAGCGGGCGAAGTTCATTACGGTCGGCGATTTGCAGCACATCCTCCTCGGCCCATCCTCAGTCCCCGACGGCACCATGAACCTGGTCGGTGCCTTGCGCAAGGCGATGGCGACCACCGGCTACACCGAAATCAAAGAGTTCCAGCGGGTTGAGATCGTCGTCGGCTAACACGCCATCAAATCAACGGGGACGTCCAACTGGCTAGGCTGAGCGCCATGGGCGATCCGGTGGCCGATGATTTGCTCCGCCTTCGGATGAGTATCGACAACATGGACGCGGCGCTTGTGCATCTCCTCGCTGAGCGTTTCAAGGTCACTCAGCAAGTCGGTGAGTTGAAGGCGGCGCATGGCCTGCCGCCGGCCGACCCTGTACGGGAGGCCGAGCAGATCGCGCGGCTGCGAGCGCTCGCCGAAGATGCCCGACTCGATCCCGAGTTCGCCGAAAAGTTCCTGAACTTCGTTGTTGCCGAGGTGGTACGCCACCACGAGGCCAAGCTGAATCGGCATGACCCCTGAGGCGTAACTTCACCGGCCTTGCCGACTCGCCACCCAGGCATGTGTATACCTTCAACTTTCATCGAGATAGTGGGCTTGCAGAGTCAAAGGCTTGTGGCCAGGGCTCGGCCTGCGATGCGGCCAGAGAATAGGCAGCCTCCGAGGAAAGTGCCTTCCAGCGCCCGGTAGCCGTGAACGCCTCCGCCGCCGAAGCCAGCGGCCTCGCCCACCGCGTAGACACCCTGCAGCACCGAACCGTCTGCTCGCATCACACGTCCCTCGAGGTCGGTTTCCAGTCCGCCAAGGGTTTTACGGGTCAATATGTGAAGCCTGATCGCGACCAGCGGCCCCCCTGAGCCTGCGCGGCCAACTCCAGGAGCCTTCGGATCGAGCAGTTCGTGTGGCGATACGACCCGCAGCAACCGATCACCGAGGAATCGGCGGGCGGCAGCGGTGGCCACCACCTGCGGGTCTTTCCCCAACCCGCTGCGTACCTGGAGATCACGCGCGTCGATCACCTGATGCAGTGCGCCATCGTCGATGAGATGCTCACCGACCAGCTGATTCATCTGCGCGGCGAGCTCCGGTACTGAGCCAGCCGAGACGAAGTCCACGCCGACCTCCTGGAAAGCGCGCACTTCCGGTGTCGGACCGGATCGCACGCGGCCAGCCAGCCGGCGTAGATTCCTGCCCGTCAGGTCACCGTTCTGCTCCGACCCAGAGAGCGCGATCTCGGCCGACAGGGTGGCCTGGTCGAGCACCAACCAGGAGTAGTCGTAACCACTGTTGATCACGTGCCGCAGTGCACCGAGCGCATCGAAACCCGGAAACAGGGGCACCGGAAAACGTTGCCCGCGGGCATCCAGCCACAATGACGACGGGCCGGCCAGGATCCGAATTCCGTGGTGGCTCCAGATAGGCGAATGGTTCAACACTCCCTCGGGATAGTGCCACATGCGGTCAGGATTGATCACCCGACCACCCGCCTCCTCGGTGATCTTGAGCATCGACCCGTCAACGTAATCGGGTACGCCAGCGATCATGCGTTGCGGGGCTGAGCCCCACTCGGCGGGCCAGTTCTGTCTAATGAGGTCAAAGTTTCCGCCGATTCCGCCACTGGCTACCACAGCTGCCTGGGCGGAGTAGGTGAACTCAGCGACCCCGGTTCGCGACGTCCGGACTCCGCGGGGTACATCTGTCGGCTCCAGAACCCGTCCGGACACCCGTACGCCGGAGGGTGCGGTCTCCAGTGAAGTGACCTGGTGTCGAGACCGGACCCGCACCAGGGGCGAGTCCATGACGCTGCTGGCGAAGGGCTCCACCAACGCAGGGCCCGTGCCCCAAACGATGTGGAAACGCGGAACCGAGTTGCCGTGACCGGGAGCGGCGTAGCCCCCTCTTTCGGCCCATTGCACGAGCGGGAACCAGCGGACGCCCAGGTCATGGAGCCAGCGGCGCTGCTCACCCGCGGCAAAGTGCACAAATGCCTCGGCCCAGCGGCGCGGCCAGTAGTCCTCCAACCGGTCGAAGGCCGCGCTGCCCAACCAGTCGGCCAGCGCCAGCTCCTCGGTGTCATGAATGCGGAGCCGCCGCTGCTCAGGCGAATTCACCATGAACAGCCCTCCGAGTGACCAGTACGCCTGGCCGCCGACCGAGTCGAGCGGCTCGGTGTCCAGCATGATCACTGACCGATCCGCTGCGGCCATCTCGTGAGCTACGACCAGACCAGATAGGCCTGTACCGACCACGATGACGTCACAGTCCATAGTCCGAATGCTGCCACCAGCACCTTTGTGATCGCCCGCGCGCTACCGATGCTCGCGAACAGAGGCCACCACTACTCTGGGCCCCATGACCGACGTAGCAGTTGTTTCATCCTCAGACCTGCTGCGGCTGCGAGTGCTGCTCACGGCGACTGGGCCTGCCATGGAGCTCCGCTCACCGATAACCGGTGAGGTGATAGGCGAACTACCAAGCTCCACGCCAGCCGATGTCGAGGTAGGCGCCCAGCTCGCGCACCGCGCGCAGGCTGAATGGGCCGCTCGACCGATTGCCGAGCGGGCTCGGCTCCTGCTCGATTTTCATGATCATCTCTTGGATCAACGCGACTACTTCATCGACCTGTTGCAGTCGGACGGCAAGGACAGGCTGACTGCCGCCCAAGAGGTGTTCCATCTTGCGCTTACTGCGCGTTACTACGGACGAACCGCACGCCGCTATCTGCACTCAGAGCGCGGCAGCGGGGTCCTGCCGCTGCTGACGCGCGTCGACCGGCATTACGTACCGAAGGGCCTCGTCGGCGTGATCGCGCCGTGGAACTATCCGCTGACCATCGCGATCTGCGACGGGCTGCCGGCTCTGGTCGCCGGCAATGCGATCATGCTCAAACCTGATCACAAGACTCCGCTGGTTGCACTGGCGGCGGTCGAACTATTGCGCAAAACCGGCCTGCCACCTGACCTATGGCAGGTGGTACATGGACGCGGTGTTGTGGTGGGACGCGAGTTGATCAACGTCAGCGACTTTGTGTGCTTCACCGGGTCGATCGCTACGGCGCGTACGGTGGCCGCCCAGTGCGCCGACCGGCTGATCGGCTGTTCCCTGGAGCTCGGCGGCAAGAACCCCATGGTGATCTTGGACGACGCAGACGTCGCTGCTGCGGCCGAATGCGCGGTGCGGGCGTCGTTTATCAATGCTGGCCAAACGTGCTTGGCAATCGAACGAATCTACGTTGCGGAGCCGCTCTTTGAGGCGTTCACCCGGGCCTTTGTTGGTCGCACTCAAGCGATCCGGCTCGGCAACGCACCAGACTTCGAGCATGACATGGGCAGCTTGATCAACCAAGATCATCTGGACCGGGTTAGTGCACATGTCGAGGATGCGCGGGCCAAAGGAGCCACAGTGTTGGCCGGCGGCCGGCGGC
>JBKOZG010000371.1:0-4111 GCA_046725775.1 Actinomycetota bacterium
GCGGTGCACGACGGCCGCAAGCATGTGCCGGTGTTCATCACCGACTCGATGGTGGGTCACAAGTTGGGGGAGTTCGCCCCGACGCGTACCTTCCGTGGCCATGTCAAGGACGACCGGAAGTCTCGCCGGCGCTGACGCGCGCTGGGTCTGACAGAGAAGGAATTTGAATAGATGAGCAAGGACTCACGCCCCAGCCGCCGCCAGGCGTTGCTTGGCGATCGTCCTGGTTCCTACGCGATCGCGCGCCAGGTCCGGATGTCCCCGACGAAGGTGCGCCGCATCGTGGACATGGTCCGCGGCATGGATGTCGAGGATGCCCTGAGCACGTGTCAGTTTGCCCCTCAGGCCGCAAGTGAGCCGGTTTACAAGGTGATCGCGAGCGCCGCCTCCAACGCGGAGCGTACCGACAACCTGAAGCGAGCCGACCTGTATGTAGCCCAGGCTTTTGTGGACCAGGGGGTCACGACGCGACGGATCCGCCCGCGCGCCAGGGGTGGTTGGGGTCGCATCCTCAAACGCTCCAGTCACATCACCGTTGTCGTCGAACCTCGAACTGAACCTGTAACCCGCGGGCAGGCGACCACCCGCTCGAAGGAGAAGTGAGCATGGGTCAGAAGATCAACCCGCACGGTTTCCGCCTTGGTATCACCACTGATCACAAGAGTCGCTGGTACGCAGACAAGCTTTACTCCAACTACATCGGCGAGGACGTCAAGATCCGCCGGTTGTTGACCAAGGGCTTGGAACGGGCCGGGATTTCGTCGGTGGAGATCGAGCGCACTCGAGACCGGGTCCGAGTGGACATCTTCACCGCGCGCCCGGGCATCGTCATCGGTCGCAATGGCGCCGAGGCGGAGCGCGTTCGCAGCGACCTGGAGAAGCTCACCGGCAAGCAGGTCCAGCTCAACATCCTCGAGGTCAAGAATCCCGAAACCGACGCCCAACTGGTCGCGCAGGGTGTGGCTGAGCAGCTCGCTTCCAGGGTGCAGTTCCGGCGAGCGATGCGTAAGGCGCAGCAGACTGCAATGCGCTCCGGCGCGCAGGGTATCCGGATCCAGTGCTCAGGTCGTCTGGGCGGTGCTGAGATGAGCCGCTCGGAGTTCTACCGCGAGGGTCAGGTGCCGCTGCACACCCTGCGTGCCGACATCGACTATGGCTTCCATGAGGCCAAAACGACCTTCGGTCGGATCGGGGTGAAGGTCTGGATCTACAAGGGCGACGTTTCCGGCACTCGCGCCGAGCGCGCGGCCCAGAAGGCGGCGCGCAACGCGGCTGGCGGTCGGACCCGTCCTGGTCGTCCCGGTCGCGGCGAGCGGCCCGCCCGTGGCGAGCGTCCAGACCGTGGTGGCCGGCGTCGCGCCGAAGGCGCGCCGGAATTTGCCCGCGCCGAAGGCGCGCCGGAATCTGCGCCCGCCGAAACCGGACCTGAATTGACTCGCCCCGAAGGCATACCGGAGTCCGCACCGGGCGAGATTGGCGCTGCAGCTGCGCCAGCCGAGACTTCAGGACAGGAGGGCTGAGCCGTGTTGGTCCCTCGGAAGATCAAGTTCCGCAAGCAGCACCATCCCAAGCGGACTGGTGCAGCCAAGGGCGGCACTAGGCTTGCCTTCGGCGAGTACGGCATCCAAGCGCTGGAGGGTGGTTACCTCACCAACCGCCAGATCGAGTCCGCGCGTATCGCCATGACTCGTCATATCAGGCGTGGCGGCAAGGTCTGGATCAACCTCTATCCCGACCGTCCGTTGACCAAGAAACCGGCCGAGACCCGAATGGGTTCCGGTAAGGGCTCGCCTGAGTGGTGGATTGCCAACGTCAAGCCCGGCCGCGTGCTGTTTGAGCTTTCCGGGGTCACCGAGGATGTGGCACGCGAGGCGATGCGCCTGGCGATCCACAAGCTGCCCCTGAAGGCGCGTTTCATCAAGCGTGAGGCAGGTGAGATCTGATGGCCAAGGCTGCGACCGCGGCTGAGCTGCGCAGCATGAGCCGCGGCGAGCTGAACACCAAGGTGACCGAGCTGAAGGAGGAGCTATTCACGCTCCGGTTTCAGTCGGCCACAGGGCAGCTCGAGTCGCACGGCCGGCTCCGCGCCGTACGTAAGGACATTGCTCGGATCTACACAGTGTTGACCGAGCGCGACCTCGGCATCATCGATGATCCGGACGCTGAGGAGGTTCAGAAATGAGTGAGAACGTCAGCCGGGAGCGCGGGCGTGCTGATGCGCCCAGCGCAGAGACCGGGCGTGCTGATGCGCCCAGCGCAGAGCGCGGGCGACGCAAGGTCCGCGAGGGCTACGTGGTCGGTGACAAGATGGACAAGACAGTTGTTGTCGCGGTCGAGGATCGCGTGAAGCACCGCCTCTACGGCAAGGTGCTACGGCAGACCAGCCGGCTCAAGGCGCACGACGAAGAGAACAGCGCCGCCGTTGGTGATCGAGTACGCGTCATGGAAACCCGACCACTGAGCGCAACCAAGCGCTGGCGCCTGGTCGAGATCCTCGAAAAAGCGAAGTAGCTACACCGAGTTGTCAGCGTTTGCGGTCGCTATAACAACCACCGACGCTGACAAGTCTGAGAAGGAAGAGCAGAGATGATCCAGCAGGAGTCGCGGCTCAAGGTCGCCGACAACACCGGAGCCAAGGAAATCTTGTGCATCCGCGTGCTCGGCGGATCCGGTCGCCGATACGCGGGCATCGGCGACATCATCGTCGCAACCGTCAAGGACGCCATCCCCGGCGGAAACGTCAAGAAGGGTGAGATCGTCAAGGCGGTGGTGGTACGGACCGCGAAGGAGCGGCGACGCGCCGACGGCTCATACATCAAATTCGACGAAAATGCCGCGGTGATCTTGAGGCCTGACGGCGAACCGCGCGGCACCCGAATCTTCGGCCCTGTCGGCCGGGAGCTGCGGGAGAAGCGCTTCATGCGCATCATCTCGCTCGCACCGGAGGTGATCTGAACCATGCCCGAAAAGAAGACTGCCAAGAAGTCCCAAGCCACACTGCACATCCGCAAGGGGGATCGCGTCAAGGTGATCAGCGGTAAGGATCGTGGACTGGTTGGCGAGGTGATCGCGGTGTATCCCGAGCACAATCGGGTGACCGTCGCTGGCGTGAACATCGTCAAGCGGCATCTCCGCGATACCTCCGCTCAGCCGCAGGCGAGGCAAACGATCAAGGGTGGCATCGTCTCCTCGGAGGCGCCGATCCACGCCTCCAACGTGCAGCTAGTTGTCAAGAACCCCGAAGGTGAGGAAGTCGTCACGCGGATCGGCTACGACCGGGTCGAGGTGACGAAACGTCGCCCCGACGGCTCGGAGTATAAGTCGACCCGCAGCGTACGGATCGCTCGAGTAACCGGAGAGGAGGTCTGATGACGACTGGGACCACTGAGCGGTCAGCCGCCGGCTCGGGGCACAACCTTCCCAGGCTTCAGCAACGCTACCGGGAGGAGGTCGCTCCCGCCCTGCGGGAAGAGCTCAAGATCGCGAACGTGATGCAGATTCCTAATCTGGTCAAGATCGTGGTGAACATGGGCGTAGGGGAGGCGGCTCGTGATTCCAAGCTGATCGAAGGCGCAGTCCGCGATCTAGCGACGATCACCGGGCAGAAGCCCGTCGTCACCCGGGCGCGCAAGTCCATCGCGCAGTTCAAGCTGCGGGAAGGCATGACAATCGGGGCGCATGTCACACTGCGGGGCACGCGGATGTGGGAATTCGCCGACCGCCTGCTCACGTTGGCGCTGCCCCGCATTCGTGACTTCCGCGGCCTGTCGCCCAAGCAGTTCGACGGCAGAGGCAACTACACCTTTGGTCTCACCGAGCAGGCCATGTTCCACGAGATCAACCAGGACAGGATCGACCGGATCCGCGGCATGGACATCACGTTCGTCACCACCGCCACCAACGATGACGAGGGCCGGGCGCTGCTGCGTCATTTGGGGTTCCCGTTCCGGGCGAACTGAAAAGGAGGAGCACCATGGCCAAGACAGCACTCAGAGTGAAGCAGGCTCGCAAGCCGAAGTTCGGCGTACGCGCCTATACCCGTTGCCAGAAATGCGGCCGGCCCAAGGCGGTCTACCGCAAGTTCGGCCTGTGTCGCATCTGCCTACGTGAG
>JBKOZG010000106.1:0-3883 GCA_046725775.1 Actinomycetota bacterium
GTCCTCTTCCCGCTGCCTTAGAGAGGCGGGAGCTTGAGTTCACCGGCCGTGAGGGAGGTGAAGGCGTGGAAGACCGTCTTTTGTATCGCGTGACCGAGGTCGCCGTCTTCCTCAATGTGAGCCGGTCAAAGGTTTACGAGCTGCTGGCGTCCGGCGACCTTCGGTCGGTCAAGATCGACCGGACTCGTTTGGTCCGCGGCTCCGATCTCCGCGACTACGTCGAGTCGCTTGGGCCCGTCGCCTGAGCCGTCGCATTCTGTCCGCCGCTACGAGCTCGATCAGCTCATCCGATCGGACCTGCCAGTCATTCGCGTCAGGGCGTCGAGATTCTTCTGATCAGTGTCGGGCAACGTGTGCAAGTACTTTTGCGTGGTCTGGATCTGCGTATGTCCCATCCGATCCATCACGCCTTTGAGGTCTGCGCCGCCAGCGAGAAGCCAAGATGCGTGCGCATGCCGAAGATCATGTACCCGGACACCGAAGTCGATGCCCGACGCTTGGACGGCCGGCAGCCACACTCGGGTGCGGAAGGTGTTCCGCGAGATTGGAGTGCCCACCTCGGTGCTGAACAGGAGATCGTCACGCCCAATCGCATGGACCCTGATGAGCTCAGCGACCTCTTCGAGCCACGCTGATCGCACCCCAAAGGTGCGCGACTCATTGTCCTTCGGATAGGGCTTGATGATCATCCGTTCGCCGGTGCCGGAGTGCTTCTTCGAAACCTCGACGATCGTTTCCTCGACCGTGACAGTACGGCGTAGAAAGTCGATGTGTCGCGGCCGGAGCGCTATGAGCTCGCCCCAGCGCATGCCCGTCTCGATCGCTGTTGCGACGAGCACTCTGTGACGCTCCGGGATCGCAGCGATGAGGCGACCGAACTCATCCGGGGTCAGCGTCCGGGTCCGCCGCACGATGATCTTGGGCAGCTCCGTGTGCTCGCACGGGTTCATCAAGATCAGCTGGTCCCGAACGGCCCGCTCAAAGATCGAATGCAGCATGACGTGATACTTGCGCACCGACCGAGGAGATAGGCCCTCTGCAGTGGCTTTGGTCACCCACTCCTGGACCAACGACGGTAAGATCCGAGCCATCGGCCGGCTGCCGAAAAACGGCAGGAAATGCCGGTCGAGATACGACCGGTACGCAGCGCGAGTGGTGGCCTCGAGATGTTTGCTGGGGAGCCAGCTGTTCTCGACATAAGCCTCGAACGTGATGTCACCAAGGGAACGATCCCACCACCTCCCCTCCCGGACCGCCTGCTCTTCACGCTGAGCGGCGCGGAGCGCAGCCCGTCGCGAGGGGAAAGTGCCGGCCGACCGGCGGGTGCCATCAGGGCCCTCGTACACGCCCGTGAATGATGGCGTGCCCTTGTTCTCCCGCCGGAACGCGTAGGCCATGATCAACTCCTCGTTAGCGATTCGTTAGCGAACGTTGCCGGATGACTCTGGATGAGCCTGGACGCGCGTGGAATCTAAAATATAGCTCTGACTAGGGAGTTTACTGGCAATTGAGTCTAGAATCGAGGTCAGCGAAGGGGCGAAGAGCCCCCGGAAATATCGCTCATAACCCAGAGGTCACAGGTTCAAATCCTGTCCCCGCTACAAAGTAAGTAGCCTAGTCAGAGGCGGTTTTCGGATAATTCCGGAAGCCGTCTCTACTGCGTTGATCGGAGCATGTGCGCAATTTCGTGGGCAGCTCTCGTTGTGCAGTTCCGGTTCATGCTTGACCATTGGGTTCCGGTAGCTGCTTGACAGTTTCAAGACGCGGTTCCGGTAGCTGCTTGACAGTAGTTCCGGTAGGTGCTTGACACTCTCGCGCTGCCGCACCCTGTTGCGGTGCCTGGTTGATGGTTCTTCCGTGGTCGTCATCGACTGCGGAAGGAGCTCGGGATGCTTGTGGAGCTGCGGGTGGGCGAGCAGCGGTATCGGGCGGTGTGGGAGGTGTTGGACGGCGCCTCGGTGACTGAAGTGGCGCGCCGGTTCACGGTGTCGCGGCAGAGCGTGCACACCTGGTTGCGACGGTATGCCGCCGACGGTGGGCTGGGTGGTTTGGGTGATCGGTCGTCGCGGCCGCATGGCTGTCCGCATCAGATGAGCCCGGTCGTGGAGGCCATGATCGTAGAGATCAGGCGGGTGCATCCGGTGTGGGGTGCAGATCGGATCGGCTACCAGCTGGAGAGGGACGGGATCGGCCCGGTGCCGGGTCGGACCAGCATCTATCGGGCGCTGGTCCGCAACGGGCTGGTGGTGCCTGGGCAACGCCGCCGCCGCCGGGCGGATTATCGGCGGTGGGAACGGGCCCGGCCGATGGAGCTGTGGCAGATGGATGTGGTCGGCGGTTTCCACCTGGTTGACGGGACCGAGTTGAAAGCGGTGTCGGGGATCGATGACAGCTCACGGTTCGGGGTGTCGGCCAAACTGGTGCGGCGGGCGACCGCCCAGCCGGTGTGTGAGGCGCTGTTGGCGGCGCTGCGCCGGCACGGAGTCCCGGAGCAGATCTTGACTGACAATGGCAAGGTTTTCACCGGCCGGTTCGGGCCAGCGGGGAGTTCGGCGGAGGTGTTGTTCGACCGGGTCTGTGCCGAGAACGGGATCCGGCATCTGCTGACCGCGCCGCGTTCGCCGACCACTACCGGGAAGGTGGAGCGTTGGCACAAGACGATCCGTGCGGAGTTCCTCGCCGAGCATGATCACCAGCACGCCACGATCGCGGAGTTGCAGGCCGCGCTGGATGGGTGGCTGGCCTACTACAACACCGAACGGCCGCACCAGGCGCTCGGCATGCGGCCACCGATCGACCGGTTCCGCCTCGCCTCCACCGCCGTTGAGACGGTCGTTGAGCCCGCACCGGTTCCGGCGTCAGCCCAGCGGTCGGTGGTGCAGCCGGCCACCCCGATTGTGCGGCTGCCCGGAGTGCAGCGCTGGGTGGACCAGCACGGCCTGATCTCCTTAGGCGGGTTCCGCTATCGGGTGCCGATCGTGCTGGCCGGAGAGCCTGTCGAGGCCGTGGCCGCCGACCATCTGGTACGGATCTTCCACCGTGAGGTGCTGGTCGCCGAACACGTGCAACGCCGCAAACCCGACAGCGGCGACCAGCAGGCGAGGCTGCGGCAGGGCAGCCGCCGGCCGCGCCGGCCCACCGACGGGATGGCCGTGACCCGGGTGGTGGACTCCTCCGGTTGCGTGTCGTTTGCTGGCACCAACTACCGGGTCGGGAACAGCTGGCGCGGCCGACCGGTGCAGGTATGCATCGTGGCCGGTTCGGTGCAGCTCAGCATCGAGGGCCAGATCGTCCGGGTGCATCCGATCCGGCACGACCGGGCCAAAGAGCATGGTGCGTTCGCCACCCCGAACGGGCGGCCCCGCAACCGACAGGATGCGCCGGCCGGGGCCGGCGTCAAGGCCACGCCGCTGCGCGGTCGGCCTACCGGCCGAGCCTTGACCCCGACCCCTTAAACCGGCGCTGTCAGCAGCGGCGCGGAACCACCCACCAGCCGAGACAACCAAGATGATCATGTCAAGGAGGTACCGGAACTAATTTGTCAAGCGGGTGGTGGAACTTGACAGTGGGCAGCTCTCGCCGCCTGGTTTGCCGATTGCAACTCCTCGATCCTGGTGGATGAACGTGGACATCCCTGCACCCGCGGACCGAGCCGGGGCTCGCGTCAGAGCCAAAAGACGAGTGGCCGTTCGCCCGATGCGCGAGCTGAAGCCATGCGGCCCTGGCGGGATCAAGCGCCATGGATCTAGACGGACGTTCGCGAAGAAGTCTGGACTGTCGTGATCGCATAGGCGCTCGTCAGGTCCTTATGTAGATGTAGGCATGGTCGGAGCGGAGGAAGATCATGAACGACAAGCTGATCTACCGCATACCGGAGGTCGCT